>JAKLHU010000151.1 GCA_022709995.1 Verrucomicrobiota bacterium
TCCTGCCTGCCGGAGGCGCGCCTGCAGATTGACGTTTTGGAACTACAGGCCCGCCATTACCTGGCCGGCGCCGGCCTTGACCCTGCCTTGCGCGCCCTGCTGGCGCGGCAGTGCGCCAGAATCGGCCGGGAAACGCCGGAAATGGTCGCCTTTTCCGTCATGTACCTGGACCAGTTGCCGTTTGCGTTGGCCCTGGCCAAATACACGGCACATGAACAGCACGCCGGCTGCCGCATCGTGCTGGGCGGCGCGGCCATGAGCGCGCTGGCGCCGGCGGAACTGCTTCAAGCCGCCCCTTTCGTCGACGCCGTGCTGACAGGAGAAGGCGAACTGCCGTTTGCCGAACTGCTCGGCAACCAGCTTCTGCCGTTGATTCCCGGCTGCTTTTACCGCGAACAGGGCGCGATAGCGTTTTCGGGACCCGGCCGGGTGGTGGAGCATCTCGACCTGCTGGCCGGGGCTGATTTCAGCCAGCTGGCAGATGGCGGCTATTTCAATCCGGCGCCGGTCATGCCGATTTACGGCTCGCGCGGCTGCCAATGGCGCCGCTGCCGGTTCTGCGCCCACAACCAGTCGTTCGGACGGCACCGGGCCCGCTCCGCCATGGTCGTGGCCAAGGAAATGCAGGAGCGCCGCCAACGCTACGGCTGCCGGCATTTTTACCTTGTCGACCAGTACGTGGACCCGCTTTCCCTGGACCAACTCAGCGACGCCATTCTCAGCCATGGCCTGGATTGCCGTTTTCAGGTGATGGCGCGGACGATTGGCGACTACACGCCGGCCCTGCTGAACAAGGCCGCCCGGGCCGGTTGCTGCTGGATCAGCTGGGGCATGGAAAGCGGCTCCCAGAAACTCCTGGACCTGATGAACAAGGGCACGAACCCCGACACCTCTCTCGAAGTCATCAAAAACGCCGCCGCCGAAGGCATTTCCAATCTGCTGATGATGATTTTCGGCGCCCCGGGGTCAGACGCGGCCAGCTTGGACGACACCTGCGCGTTCCTGAACCGGGCCTGGCCTTTCATCGACGGCATGACGGCAAGCGCCTTTGTCCTTTTTGACCAGACCGAGTTCGGCCGTCATCCCGGCCGCTATGGCCTGGAAATCCTCGGCCGAAATCCTATTTTGGAACTTGACGGCAAGTGGATTCACGACCAGAAGCTGCGTTTTCGACGCGTCGCCGAATCCGGCGCCGGCGATTCGCCGCTGGCGGTCGCCGAGATCGACGCGTGGGAACGGCGCAAAGCCTGGCTGCCGCCACTGTCTTTTCATGGCCAGCTGTGCTGCGAGCATTACCTCCTCTATGCCGACGCCGCGCAGGCCAGCACCCGCCCCGGCAAAAATCCGCGCTGTGCGTGACAGCCCGCCATGCGCCTGGTCGTCAGGCGAACCGCAACCACTTCAACTGGCGGCAGTTCCGGCTACGCCTCCCGCCGGTTAAAAAATATAAGCGGTCAGCCATTGATAACTAAACGTTTGAGGAGTCAACGCTTGGGCGCCTCAGGGCCGGAGGCGCCACCTTGGCGCGCCCGGCCACTACCGCCGCCAGATGCAATGGCTGACCGATGACAAAAAAATTTTCACTTGCCTCTTGCGCTGGCCGTGTATTTGTGAAAACCCCTGTATATTATATGCCGCTTGTAGTTGACGAGGAGTGATGGAGAGGAATTGGCGTACGATCAGATTGGCATGAGCCCCGAAGTCCGCGGCAGCTGAAATATGACGGCGTCACGATCACGGCGCCACGGATGGATGGGCATATTTTGAGGAAACAATCACCAGAAGGAGGCTCGAGATGAAGACAGTTTTGAGTGGAATCATGGCCTTGGCGTTTGTTCTGTCGGCAGTTTCAGCATATGCGCAGGCCGTCGTCGTCGGCAAGGAAGCCGCCGAGGTCAAGGCCGAAGTCCTGACCGCCGTTCCGGATGTCACGGTCGCGGACTTGAAAAAGGCGATTGCCGACAAGGCGGTGGTGCTGATTGACTGCAATGGCAGCGAGTCGTTTGCCAAGGGGCGTCTGCCCGGCGCCATTGACTTCGAGGCGGCCAAAGCCGACTTGGCCAAGGTGCTGCCCGCGGACAAGGCCGCTTTGATTGTGGCCTATTGCGGCGGCCCCAAGTGCCTCGCCTACAAGGCCGGCGTCAAGGCGCTTGAGAAGCTCGGCTACACCAATGTCAAACACTTCTCCGGCGGTCTGGCCGGATGGAAGGAAGCCGGGGAAGCCCTGGAAGCCAAGTAAGCAAAACGTAGAAGGAAGCGGGCCGCGGCGGTTGACAACAGCCCCGCGGCCCGGTTTTTTAGCCCCGAAAGGCGGAAATCGCCCGGGGGCGTCGGCCCCGCGCCCGGCCGGCCATCACATTCCGGCGCCAGAAGCCCCCCGGCGGCGCCCCGGCCCGGTGGACGTCCGGCCGCCGGCTCGGAGAAAAACACAAGGAGGAAGACAAATGAAGAGTTTTCTTGCCGCCGTCCTGGTTGTGTTCAGCGCGGTTTCCGGCCAGGCGGTCGGCGTCACAGTGTTGGCCAGCCAATTCGGGTATGACCGTCAAGACGCCACCAAATGCCTGCAGGCGGCGTTTGACTCCGACGCGGAAACGGTCGTCATTGACCAGGTCGGTTCCGAATGGCTGGCCGGCCGCCTGCGCATCAACCGGGACAACCTGACGATTGTCTTCGCGGAAGGCGTCACGTTGCGGGCGCTTCCCGGGGCCTTTCCCAACCGGACCGACTCCTTCATCGCCGCCGCCGGCCGCCAGAATATCGCCTTTATTGGCCAGAAGAGCTCGCTGGTGACGATGAACAAGGAGGAATATCGTCAGATTGACGCGCGGTTCCAGGGCGGGCACCGGCATGCGTTCGGCCTTTCGAACAATGACGGCGTGACGTTCCTGGGCATGACCATCACCTCGTCCGGCGGCGACGGCATCTATGTCGGCCACGGCAACCGCAACGTCTTGATCGAAGACACCTCCTGCCTCAACCATGCGCGCCAGGGCATCAGCGTCATTTCCTGCGAAAACCTGCTGATCAGAAATTGCCATTTTGACAACACCAACGGCACTGCGCCGGAAGCCGGCATCGACTTCGAACCGAACTCCAGCAACGAATGCCTGATCAACTGCGTCATTGAAAACTCGACGTTCAACGGCAACGCCGGCAGCGGGATCACGGCGTATCTGCCCAACCTTGACGGCGGTTCCAGCCCGGTGTCCATCACGGTGCGCAACAGTGAGTTCATCGGCAACAACAGCGGGGCCATGGTTTCGAACAAGCGCCAGGCCGGCAGCCTCCTGAAAGGCGCCATCGCCTTTGAAAATTGCCGCATCGCCCGTTCCAAGACGATCACGATGCGGGTGTCTGATGTCGGCGAGGGCTTCTCCTTCGCCATGACCGACTGCACGCTGGACAATACCGGCCAGGAGCAGGAAGCGCTGACCTTCACCTCCGCGTCCATCCTGTCGCCGGACATCGGCACTATCGCGGTGAAGAATCTCCGCGTCATCGATGACCGGCCGGACCGCGCCCCGGTCCGTTTCCGGCCTTTGTTCGGCAGCGGCGTGGCCAAGGACGTGCAGGTCGATGTCACCCTGAACGGGGAAAAGTACGATGTCGCGCCGATCTTGGCGGCGCTGCTGCCTTCCCAGCGCGAGAAGATCGAGCTGACGACGGAGAAACTTGACGGCTTGGTCGCCCCGGCGGTGACCGGTGAAGTCCTCAATCCAAAAGTGCCGACGTTGAATTTGCGCGGGAGCTACACGTTGCTGCTGCTGGCCCGGAAGGGCGATCGGTTTTCCGTCTGGGTCAAGGCCGAGCCCGTGATTCCCGGCCGGCCGCCGGCCAAGACGACTTTCCAGTTGAAGGACCCGAAGGACAAGACGGTTGAACGCTTCGAGATGACGACGGATGGGTCGGAGAAGACCATCACGGTCACGGCGGCGCTGGATGGCATGTACAAGTTTTTGCTTCCAACGGCCGGGCAGCGGGTATCGGTCTGGAGCGACCATCCCGGCCAGGGCCTGGTCGGCACCCCGGAATTGTCGATGATCAGCCCGCGCGCCAAATTGTATTTTGAAGTGCCGGCCGGCCTTGCGGACACGATGATTGTCTTCAGCGGGGAAAATGCCGTGGAGCGGATCAAGGAAGTATCGCTGCTGGATGCGTCTGGCCGGGTTGTGCAGACGGCGAAGGACACGGAAGCCGCCTTCCTGCGGATCCAGCGCCCGGCTGGTGCTTTGGCGGAAGTCTGGTGTCTCGACATCGGCGGCACAGTCGAAGACTGCCATGTGCTGATGGGCAAGGGCCTGAAGCCGGTTCTGGCGACCTCGCCGCACCTGCTCCTCCGCGCGAAGTAAGCCGGCGCGAAAAGGTTGCGGGCTGATTCGAGCGCCGCGGCCCGGGCGCCGGCCAGCCCGGGCCCATGGTCAGTCGTCTTTTTTCAGCATCAGGGCGATGGTGTAGCGGGCATTCAGGTCAAAGGCCTTTTCCGGCTGGTAGCGTCGGGCCAGGTCGGTGTAGAACCACTGTTTCAGGAGTTGCAGCAGGTCGTCCTCCGATTTGCCCTGGTCGTGCGCGGCCTGCAGCCGCCGGCGGGTTTCCGCCAGCCAGAAGTCCGCCGCGGCCAGGAAGCGCTGGCATTCTTCGCCTTCAATCAGGCCGTGATGCGGCAGCAGCAGCTGGTTGACGGCCAGGGCCCGGACTCTGGCAATGGCCTGTCTGGTGCTGTTGTAATCGACCAGGCAGCAGGGCATGACCAGCCCGGGACCGGAAATCACGCCGAGCGTCTCGCATCCCAGCAGAAGCCTGGCCGGCTCGTCGTAGAAGCCGATGGAGCAGCGGGTATGGCCGGGCAGTTCCAGGACACGCAGCTGCAAGTCGCCCATGTCGACCAGGTCACCGTCGGCGACCGTCCGGTCGACCGTCAGGTCGGCGAGCAGGTCTTCGTAGTCGAAGACGCCGTGTTCACGGGCGGCATGGTCGTTCATGGTGCGGATGACGTCGCGGGCTGATTCCTTGGCCAGGATTTTGGCGGCATAGGCGCTGGCGACGATTTGGGCCTCGGGCCAGCGTTTTTTGGCAGCGGCGCTGCCGGAGGCGTGGTCGTAATGCGAATGCGTGAGCAGGATATACTGGAGCGGCCGGCCGCCCAGCCGGCTGGCCACGATTGGGAGCATGGCCTTGGCGGCAAAGGCGAAGCCGGCGTCGAGCAGGGCGGCGTGGGTGGGCGTGGTCAGCAGGTAGGCATCGCTGCCAGGCACGGCGCCGACGGGGGTTACGGTGTACATGGTGGCTGCCTTTGCGGCCCGGGCTGGGTCTGGTTCATGGCTGCGGGCTTCCAGGGGCCGCCCCGGCAACCGGCTGGCGGCGGTAATGCTGCGTGCCGTAATTCCTGATGCCCAGCTCGTCGATGATCATGCCGCCGGCCTTGAGGCGGCGGCCGGATTCGCGGATGCGGTGGAAGGCCTGGCGGAGGCTGTTGTCGCGCGGATACGCGCTCCAGTCGGCGTCGGAACGGCCGAACACGAATTGCAATCCCTCGACGCCGGAGGACGGATACGGGAACAAGTACACTTCCCGCATGAGCCGGGCCAGATTCGATTCCGGCAATTCGGCCTCGAAGTCGGGATTGAAAATCCAGGAAAAACAGCTGACGGCCGGGATGTCCCGCCGGAAATACTGCCGGAAGAAGGCCTTGGCCTGCCGGAAGGAGTCGGCGCAGAGGTCTGGGGTCATGCCGCCGCCGCCTGGGATGTGGAGCCCAGGCACCAGGTCCCAAGGGGCGAACAGGGGCGCAAAGCGCTTCCGGTCGAGTTCCAGGGTCTGGTTGACCAGGGCAAAGCCGCGGGGGTCAATCGGCGTGCCTTTGACGCTGGTGGGGCTGTTTTCCAGGCGGGTGACGAGACGGGCGGCGGCGGGGTCTTCGTCGCGCCACTGCAGCAGCCCATCCGGCCGCAGGCGCCAGTCCGGCCGGCAGAGGGCGACGAGGTGGCCGTCGGTCTGGTCGCGATAGACCGCCGGG
>JAKLHU010000152.1 GCA_022709995.1 Verrucomicrobiota bacterium
CGGCAACAACGTCTTCCGCCGGCATGAGACGTTCGCCTCCGGCCGCCCCTGGACCGCCAACGCCGGCGCCACCAAGATCCTCAAAGACGACATCACCGGCAGCGAATGCCTGGAAATCACTTTTGACGCCAACCGCGACCGCCGGTTCCTGGTTTCGGCCGCGGTGGCCTACCGGATCGACCCGGAGGAAATGCCGTTCCTGCGCTTCCGCTACCGCCTTGCCAAAGGCAGCCAAGTCAACCTGCTCGCCAGCATCGACCGCGGCTGGCACTCCATCACCATGACCGGCCCGGAAGGCGAAAGCACGATCGGCGCCATCGCGGACGTCCAGGCCGACGACCAATGGCACTGGGCCATGCTGGAGCTGGCGCCGCTGCTGGCCAAAGTCAAGAGCGAAAGCAAGGAAAACCCCGTCTTCCGCAGCCTGGCTTTCGGCCTGACGTCCGTCCCCCCGAAAGCCGTCTGCCAGCTCCGCCTGGATGACTTCTCCCTGATCGGCTCCTATGGCCCGCTGCCGTTCTTCGCCTTCACCGGCGCCGACGCCACCGGTATCGCCGCCTACGAGGCCAAGTTCAGCCGTCGGCCGGACGATGTCCCCGCCAGCGACATGACGCCGGCCGGCCAGACCCAAAACGACATCTGGCTGAGCGCGGCCGACGCCGAGGGCCTCTGGTTCGTGCATGTCCGCGCCCGGGACGGCGCCGGCAACCGCGGCGAAATCGTGCATGCGCCGTATTACTGCCGCGCACCCGCCACGCCGGCCGCGGCGGGCGATGGCCTGGAGCGCCCCACCGCCGAACACCCCTGGCTGCTGCTTTCCGCCGAGGGCCGCAAGCGCACCCCGCACCCGCGGCAGCTCCTGCATAAAGTCAAAGCCGGCGCCAACCAGCTCCTCGCCATTCAAATCAGCCCTGGGCAACAGCCGGATTCCGACCTCGTCCGCCCACTCGCCAAAACCGACGCCGCGGTGACCAAAATCACCGTCGATGTGATGATCCAGGAAGACATGCCCATCCGCATCCGCGCCCTCTGCCGAATGAAAGACAATGACCAGAACGCCTTTTCCGAAACGGTGAAAATCGCCGACACCGGCGTCTGGAAGCGCAACCTGACCTTGACCTTCCCAAAACCCGTCACCCCAGGCGCCGACGACATGCTCGGCTTCCGAATCGAAACCATCAGCCGGAAAGCCGCCACCGTCCTGTTCGACAATGTCCGGGTGGAGTAGTGGACAGTGGATAGTGGACACCGTCCACTAATGTCCACTTGCGTCCACTGATGTCCACAGTCCACTGATGTCCACTTGCGTCCACTGATGTCCATTGTCCACCGTCCACTAATGTCCACTGTCCACTTTCCATGATCATCAACGGCCCCCTATCCGAATCACGCCTGCGCCGGTCGCAGCGTTTCTATGCATTGTTCAACGTCTTCAACGGCTTTTCGTACATGTGCCTGGGGGAAACGGTCATCATCCTCCTGGCGGTCAAGCTCAATTGTCCGGATTACGTCATCTCCACCCTGGGGTCGCTGCTGTACTTCAGCTTTATTCTGCTGCCGGCCGGCAAGTTCCTGGCGGCGCGGATCGGGGCGGCGTCCAGCCAGGCGGTGTTCTGGGCTCTGCGCAACACGTCGGCCCTGGTCGTCGCCAGCTCCGCCATCTGGCACCACTACGGCAACGCTTCCGGCGCCGTCGCCACGCTTTTGAGCGGCGCCTTTTTGTTTTACGGCTGCCGGGCGGCCGGCGCGGTCATGATCCAGCCCCTGCTGGGGAACATCTCGACGGAAAGCAACCGGTCGTCGTTCCTGGCGACCACGGCGGCGCTGTTCTATGCCGCCAGCTTCATCGCCCTGCTCGGCATCAGCTTTATCCTCCGCTTCAGCGAAAAACTCTCCATCCTCACCGGCGTCATCGTCACCGGGTCGCTGTTCGGCTACGCGTCCTCGTACCTGCTGAAGTGCATCGACGAAAGCTCGTCGCTGCGCGAGTCGGCGCGCCAGCCCTTGTGGCCAAGCTGGCGGAAAGCCGTCCACAACCAGACCTTGATGCGTCAGATCTACGCCTGCCTGACCATCAACTTGGCGGTCATCCTGACCTTCCCGATGTCCATGCTCACGGTCAAGCGCGGCTATGGCATTTCCGACCGCGACGCGCTGTTCTTTTCGCTGGCGCAGCTGGCCGGATCCATCCTGTTGTCGCAGTTTGTCGCCCGCATCGCCAAATTCTATGGTCCCCGCAAGGTTCTGATGGGGTCCTATCTGGCACTGGTGCTGGTGGCGGCCGCCTGGGTCGTCGGCCCGGCCGCCGCCTCGAGCATGTTTCTGGCGCCGTTGTTTTTTGTCCTTGGCGGCGCCTTTGTCTCGCAAAGCAACGCCGCCACCCACTACTTTTTGCAGAGCACGCCGGTTGAGCAGCAGGTCAACGCCTCGATTCTGGTTTCCGTCTGTTCCGGCGGCATTGGCGGCCTGGTCGGGCTGGTCGTCTCCGGTGGCCTGCTGCAACTGGCCGCCCGATTATGCGGGCCGCAGCCGGACATTTGCCGCTACCGGCTTTACTTTGCGCTGGCAGCCATTATCTTGATACCGGGTTTCTGGCTGGTCAAGAACCTCATTCCGCTGCCCACGGACAAAAGGCGGGCGCGGATCACCTGGCATGACTTTTTCTGACGGTCAAAGGTAAACGCCATGCATGACACCCCTTCCATTTCTCCGATGCCGCCAGCCATGATTCTCTGCGGCGGCAAAGGCACGCGCCTGCGTGACATCACCGAGTTGCTGCCCAAGCCGATGGTTCCCATCGGCGACTATCCCATCGTCTGGCACGTCATGCACACCTTTGCCGCCTTTGGCGTCAACCGGTTCATCCTCTGCCTCGGCTACAAGGAAGAGGCGTTCATCGACTATTTCCTCAATTTCCGCTCCCGGGTTTCCGATTTCACCATCACCTTGGGGGACGACCCCAAGATCACGTACCACACGTCCTGCCGGGAAGCCGGCTGGGAAATCACCCTGGCGCATACGGGCGTCGACACCACAACCGGCGGCCGCGTCCTCAAGGCCAGCGCGCACCTGGCGCCGACTGACACGTGCTTCTTCCTCACCTACGGCGACGGCGTCGCCGACCTTGACATCAGCCGACTGTATGCGCTGCACCGACGATTTGGCAAGCTGATCACGGTTTCCGCCGTGCATCCCGAAGGCCGCTTCGGCAACCTCGAGATGGACGGCGACGACGTCGTGGCCTTCATCGAGAAGGCGGACCGGATCGAGGGCTACATCAACGGCGGCTACATGGTGGTTGAGCGCGAAGCAATCAGCCGCTATCTGGAAGGCCAGCCCGACCAGTTCTTCGAGCAATACGCCATGCGCCAAGCCGCCATCGACCGCCAGATGAAAGTGTACCGCCACGAATCGTTCTGGCAATGCATGGACAATCCCCGCGAATACCAGATGCTGAACCAGCTTTGGAACAAGGGCAAGGCGCCGTGGACAACGCACTGGTGAAGAGCCCGGCCGAAGCATTTTTGCCGGGTCGAAGATTTCTGGCCCGTCGGCGGCCGGCCATGACTGTCCGCCGCCCGCTTTTCCTCTTCAGCCGCATGGTCTAAAAGCATGTTCAACGACATTTACCGTCATCGCCGCGTCCTGGTGACCGGCCACACCGGCTTCAAAGGCTCCTGGCTGCTGGCCTGGCTGCATCGCCTGCAGGCCGACGTCCTCGGCGTCGGCCTGCCGCTGCCGGCTGGCCAGCCGAGCCATCTTGATCTGCTGGCCCTGCCCGGGTCCAAGTCGGCGGTCGTCGACATCCGCGACCTGGCCGCCCTGCGCAGCGTCTTCCGGGCCTTCAACCCGGAAATCGTGTTCCACCTGGCGGCCCAGCCGCTGGTTCGGCTTTCGTACCAGATTCCGGTCGAGACGCTGGCCACCAACGCCATGGGCACGGCCCATGTCCTGGAAGCGTGCCGCGAGGCGACGGCGCTGCGCGCCATCGTCGCCGTCACCTCGGACAAATGCTACGAGAACAGCGAGCGGGAGGAACCCTACAACGAGCAAGACCGCGTCGGCGGCTATGACCCGTACAGCGTTTCCAAAGGCTGCGCCGAACTGATCATCAGCGCGTACCGGCGGTCCTTTTTCCATCCCGAGGCCCTGGGCCGGAGTCATCACGTCCTGCTCGCCAGCGCCCGGGCCGGCAACGTCGTCGGCGGCGGCGACTGGGCCGTTGACCGGCTGGTCCCGGACCTGGTGCGGGCCGCGGCCGCCGGGCAGCCCGCCGTCATCCGCAACCCGAACGCCGTCCGCCCCTGGCAGCACGTGCTGGAACCCCTGGCCGGATACCTCGTCCTCGGGCAAAAATTGCACGAGCGCCAGGCCGCCTGCGCCGCGGCCTGGAATTTCGGCCCTGACGCCGACGGCATGGTCGCGGTGCAGACCGCCGCCGAACACCTGGCCCGGCACTGGCCGGCCATCCGGCTGACCACGACGACGCCGACCAACGCTCCGCACGAGGCCGGCATCCTCCGCCTGGACTGCACCAAGGCGAAACATGACCTGCAGTGGCGGCCAATCTGGAACACCGACCAGACCTTCCGCCATACCGCCGGCTGGTATCGCGACTTCTACGCCGAAGGCAAGGTCGACACCTTCGCCGATCTGGACGAATACATCCGCGCCGCCGAAAGCTTGAACCTGCCCTGGGCGGAAAAATGATGTATTTGGCGCCGGGGACGGCAGAGACATATATATAGGATGAAAGGCGACGAGGGGACGAGGCGACGATATGTCAAAGGAAACATTGCGGGCGGAGATCATCGCCAAAGTCCGTGAGTACTACCGCCTGGTGCATCAGCCGGAGCAGGAAGCGCCGTTTGTGCCGGGCCGCAGCCGCGTCAACTACGCCGGCCGCGTCTATGACGACGAGGAAATGGCATTCTTGACGGAAGCAGTGCTGGAGTTCTGGCTCACGCACGGCCGCTATGCGCGCCAGTTCGAACACGATCTCGGCGAATGGCTGGGAACGCGCTTTGTCTTGTCCGTCAACTCCGGTTCCTCCGCCAATCTGCTGGCCTTCATGACCTTGACGTCGCCGCTTCTCAAGGAGCGCCGGATTGAACGCGGCGACGAGGTCATCACGGTCGCCGCCGGCTTTCCCACCACGGTCGCGCCCATCGTCCAATATGGCGCAGTGCCCGTGTTCGTCGACATCGAGCCGGCGACGGCGAACATTGACGCGGCGCAGCTGGAAGCCGCCTGGTCGCCGCGGACCAAGGCCGTGATGCTGGCACACACGCTCGGGAATCCTTTCGACCTCGATGCCGTCACCGCCTTCTGCCGACGTCATGGCCTGTGGCTGATCGAGGACAACTGCGACGCGCTCGGCTCACGGTTTGACGGCCGGTTCACGGGCGTCTGGGGCGACCTGGGCACGTCCAGCTTCTATCCACCCCACCACCTCACCATGGGCGAAGGCGGCGCCGTCTACACGGATGACCCGCTCCTGCACAAGATCGCCCTTTCCCTGCGGGATTGGGGTCGTGACTGCTGGTGCCATTCCGGCGCCGACAACACCTGTGGCTGCCGGTTCAGCGGCCAGTTCGGGACGCTGCCGTTCGGCTACGACCATAAATACGTCTACAGCCATTTCGGCTACAACCTCAAGCCCACCGACCTGCAAGCCGCCGTCGGCTGCGCCCAGCTGGCCAAGTTGCCGCATTTCGGCGACTGCCGGCGACACAACTTCCGGCGCCTGTTCGAGCGCCTGTCCGAAGCACCGTTCCTGCACCTCCCGGCCTGGCATCCCAAAAGCGACCCGTCCTGGTTCGGCTTTTTGCTCAGGGTCCACGCCGATGCGCCTTTTTCCCGCAATGACCTGACCGGCCATTTGGAGGAGCGCGGCATCCAGACGCGCAA
>JAKLHU010000153.1 GCA_022709995.1 Verrucomicrobiota bacterium
ACAGCATTTTTTCCTTGACATCCGGGGGGAGTTCCTGGACGCCGCCGCCGAAGGGCGAGATGGCGATTGGCATGGCGCTGCCAATGATGGCGTTGGTGGACATGAAGATGCCGCTGCTGGCCAGGGAGATCATGGCGCCGGCGCTGAGGGCGTCGGGATTGACAAACGCGTAGACGGGGCAGCCCTTGCTTTTGATCGAACGCATCCAGGCGATGATTTCGCGGGTTTCGGCGAGGGCGCCGCCAGGCGTGTTCAGCTCCAGAATCACGGCTTGGGGCTTGAGTTTTTCCACCTCGCGGAAAGCGCGGCGGAAGACGAACAGCATGCTCTTGTCAATGGCGCCTTCGACCGGGAGAACAAAGACGCTCGCGGCGTCACTGGCGCCGGCGGACGCAGCGTTGGCGCCGGCACCAAGCAGACAGAGGACGGCCAGGCCGCACAGGATTTTGGCAAAGAGGTCAGTCATGGCGGGAAAGCCTTAGTGGACAGTGGACAGTGGACAGTGGACTTAAGTGGACATTAGTGGACGGTGGACGTTACGTTAGCGGATGGCGGCGCGGATGCTTGTATCAGCGCCAGTCGACCAGGTCTTCGAGGCGGATTTTCGGCACGTGGAGGCGGTTGGCGCCGTCTATATAGTAGGCCACGGAGGCGTTTCCGGCGACGTCTTCGCTGACCGGTTGTTCGGCGGGGTAACCGAGGGCGAGGAGGAAAAGGACTTGCCGGTCTGTCGCCAGGTTGAGAGCCTGGTGCAGGTTTTCGCGTTGGATGGCGCCGAGCCAGCAGCATCCCAGGCCGAGGGCCCAGGCGGCGGTTTGCATGCTTTGGATGGCGGCGCCGGCGTCGGCATAGGTGATTGGCTTGGCGTCGGCCGGGGCGATGACGGCGATGAAGGCGGCCGGCGCGGTTTTTCCGGGGACGGGCGTGCGTTGCGGGGCGACGAGTCTGGCCCAGGCGGTTTCGGCCAGGACGCGGTTCAGGAGCGGCGCCGTTCTGACGACGATGTATCGCAGCGGCTGTTGATTGGAGGCGCAGGAAGTCATCCGGGCGGCGTTGAGGATGGCGCCGAGGTCGGCGTCGGCGACGGGACGGGGCTGGAACAGCCGGATGGTGCGGCGTTCGGTCAGGGCTTGCAGAGTATCCATATAGGTCGTCAATCCGTCTTAAGATGCTTGGAAAGAAGGAGTCGAGAAGAGTTTTTCCCCGATCAGGGCGGTGAAGAAGGAGCCGGTGAACAGGATGGGGCGCCCGGCCGGCAGCTGGTTTTTGGCGGTCAGTTGGGGGATGATGGCGTCGACCGGCAGGTGGTGTTCGCGGGCGGCGGCGGTCAGTTCCGGGAGGGCGGAGCCTTTCCCCGTCTCCGGGTTGGTCAGGATGAAGGAAGCCTTCGGCAGGTTGGACAGGGCTTTGACGATGCCGTCGACGTCTTTGCCTTTGACGACGCCGAGGACGACCGTCCAGGCCGTATCCGGGTGCAGGCAGCAGAGGCTCTGGACGAGCTTGGCGGCCGAGTCGGCATTGTGGGCGGCGTCAAGAATGACGAGCGGCGCCGTCGAGATGACTTCGCAGCGGGCCCGGAGCGCGGGCAGACGGAAGGCCTGCCGGTCGGGCTGGGCGCCGAAGACCGCCACGGCGGTCATGGCGACGGCGAAGTTATCCCGCAGGAAAAGGGGGTAGTCGCGGGGGAGGAAGTCGGCACCCTGGCCGGGGCTTGGACGGAGCACGGGGCAGTTGAGTTTCTCGGCCTGCCGGCGGATGACTGCCTCGGCCTCGGGAAAGGGCTGTTTGGCCAGCACGAGGGGCACTGCGGGCTTCAGGATGCCGGCTTTTTCCGCGGCGATGGCGGCGATGGTGTTGCCGAGCAGGGCGACGTGATCGAAGCTGACGGGGGTGATGACGGTGCAGCGGGGCCGGGCGACGTAGTTGGTGGCGTCCAGCCGGCCGCCGATGCCGGTCTCCAGGATGACGACATCGACGTTAGCCTCGGCGAAGATTTTCAAAGCCAGGATGGTGAAGATTTCGAACAGGCTTGGTTTGAGGTCATGTTGTTTGATGAGGGCGAGGAAGTCGACGGCGTGTCGGGTGAGGAGCGGGAGCGGGAGCAGTGCGTTGTCGATCTGGAACCGTTCCCGGACGGTGCAGAGGTGCGGGCTGGTATAGAGGCCGGTGCGCATGCCGGCGCTGGTCAGCAGAGCGGCGATGAAATGGCAGGTCGAGCCTTTGCCTTTGGTGCCGGCGACGTGGATGATCGGGAATCTCTTTTCGGGGCATCCGGCCAGCCGGGCGAGCGGTTCCATCCGGGCCAGAGAATAATTGGCCTGGTCGTGCTGCTTGCCGGCGTCTTTTTCGGCATCGAAATAGTCTTTGCAGAGGTCGAAAAAGGCCTTTTCGGCGATGGGGTCGAAGTCACGCATAGAGGGTATGTTGCACTTCCTGGCGCGAACCGGTCGCCAGCTGGCGCCGGGCGGTCCGGAACGTCGCCGCGGTGCGGCGGGGGGGTTACTCGGCCTTGCCGGCGGGTTCCAGCTTGGCGAGGCGGGCTTCCAGATCGGCGATTTTCTTTTCCAGACCGCTGATCGTCTTGTAGCCGGGAATCAGGTTCTGGCCGCGGGAGGCGATGATTTCTTCGATGGTGGCCGTCAGGTTCGCCTTGGCATTTTTGCCTTCTTCCAGGATGGTTCCCAACAGCTGGTTGCCTTCTTCGGGGCTCAGTTTGGCTTCCTTGACGGCTTCCTTGACAAACACCTCGGCCTTGTTTTTGGTGATGGCGAGGGCGCCCAGGCCGAAAAGAAACGATTTTTCCAGAACGTTGAGCATGGCTTTTCTCCTGCGGATAGAGGGGGGATGGGCAAGGCCACGGCAGGCCGATTGGGGACTGGCCGCCATGACGGAAAGTTGACCTGATAAAATAATAACCTAACCTGTTGAAATGGCAAGGAAGAAAAGCGAAATTAATGTCTGGAATCCGACAAATGAGCGGTTCGGCGCCAAAAACGCCGTCGCGGCCTTGCTTTTTCGGCGTTGCCGGTATAATGTGCTGGCTGTCGATTTCGTGGTCATGCTGCTTGATAAGGTGTATTGAGCCGGAAAAACGGAATGGGGGTTGGGATGAAAGCCATCATGGCGTTCTTGGCAGTCTTGTCCGCCGCGGCGTTGTTTTGCGGTGGTCTGCTGGTTGCCACGCCCGTCGCCGTCGCCGCGTCCGCTGTCCCGCCGCGTTTTTCGGCAACGGGGAAAGGGCTTGCCCAACACCGTCCGGCAACGGTGGCGAAGCCGTCGCCGGCGCGCCCGCCGGCATTGGCGAAGCCAATGTCGTCGGGACAGCCCGGGTCATCGCCTTCCGGGGTCGCCCGCACACCCGATGCCAAGGGTGTTTCCGCTGGCCGCCAGGATCCCGACCGGCAGAACCGCAACCGGCAGGATCGCGGCCGGCAGCCTGGCGATGACATCGGCTCCAGTGGTCTTGGCCTGAGCGGTTTCGGCGTGCACCACTGGGGGTATGGTTGGCGCGAGGGGCGCCGTCCCGGGGAGTATCAGCGGTTGCCGCCGGTGCCGCGCCAGCGCCAGCTTTTTCAGCATTGGGACTATCTGTATGACCGTTCGCGGTTCGAGCTGGCGGCGCTTCCCCGCGAGTTGCGCGTCATCCTTCGCCCTGGCCAGAGCGTGTCGTTCCAGGTTGAGGAGGACATGACGTCGGGATACCGCTGGATGGCCAATTACGACCGACGGCATGGTGCGGTTGAGATCGTGCATCGGATCAACCGGCGTTCGGTTTGGAGTCGCTCCTGGACAGGCGCCACCGGCGTGGCGGAGATTGAGATCCAGGCCCGCCTGCCGGGGTTGCTGGTCATTGATCTGGTGTATGCCAGACCTCAGGAGTGGGCCAATGGCGTTTCCCCGACGATTGTGGCGCAGGTGTTTCTGCAGGTGGAACCGCGGTAGGGAGTATCTGGTCCCGGCTCAAGTTGGCCGCCGGCAGGGGCCCGGCCTGGCCTGGTCAGGCCCGGATAGCATGTCGGTTAACGGCGTTTGACGGGCTGAACGCCGGATTGGAACGGTTGTTGTTCAACGAAGCAGGAGGTTTGGCGTGGTCGGCAAAGCGGTTTTGATTTCCCTGCTGGCGGCCGGCGGGGCGTCGATGGGGGCTGGCGCCGATGACGGTGGCTGGCGGTTGGATGTGAACATGGCGGTGCCTGAAGTCACTGCAGAGGGCATTGCCTGGTACGACCCCGGCCAGCCCCTTTTCCGGATCGGCGGGTTCCCTTGGTTTGCGCAGGACAAGGTCTTCCGGCGGCTGCCGGTCAGTCCTTCCCACCCGCTGCCGCCGGCCGTCGACAAGCTGGCCGACTGCACGGCCGGCGGCACGGTCGCGTTCCGCAGCACCAGCTCGCGAGTTCTCGTCAAGGTCGTCTTGACCTCCAAGAGCGACGGTATGTTCCACATGGCCCCGACCGGAAAAAGCGGCTTTGACCTGTACGTCGGCGCCCCTGGCAGTCAAAAGACGGCCGGCGTGACGACGATGGGCGAGGGCGTGACCGAGTACCAGGCGCAGCTTTTCAGCGGCGGCCAGGATTGGAATGAATTCACTTTGAACTTTCCTTTATACAACGGCGTCGCGTCGCTCCGGATCGGCCTTTCGGAAGGTGCCAAGTTGGCGCCGCCGTCACCGTATGCCGGCCCCGGAAAGGTGGTCATCTATGGCGGCTCGACTGTGCAGGGGGCGTGCGCGTCGCGGCCCGGGCGCTATCATATGAGCATCGTTGGCCGCCGCTTGAATCGGGAAGTCGTCAACCTGGGATTTTCCGGGAATGGCAAGTTGGAGCCGGAATTGGCTGAAGTCATGGCCCAGATCGCGGCGCCGGCCATCCTGATCGTCGAGGGCGAACGCAACGCCGGCTATCAGGGAGTGGTTGAGCGTCTGGAGGCGTTCCTGCGGATTCTGCGCCATCGTCACCCCGGCGTGCCGATGGTGGTGATGAGCGCCAATCCGCGCGGCAGCGAATGGCGACTGCCCGGCGACCGTCCGCGTATCCTGGCCTTTCAAAAGGAGCTGGTGGCGCGACTGCGGGAAAGCGACCCTGACGTGCACTTGTTTGACAGCAGTTCCCTGCTCGGAGACGATTTCTACGAATGCTCGGTCGACGGCTCGCATCCGACCGACCTGGGCTTCCAGCGGATGGCCGACGGCCTGGCGCCGTTTGTGGCCGGGCTGCTGAAGCCGGGCATCTGACGGGATGCGCACCGGGATCCAGCTCCGGGCGGGGGGCGGCTGGTTCAGGGAATGACGCTGACCCGGTTCACGTACGTCACGTCGACGGCCGAAATGGTGCCGTTGGTTTTGACTTTATGGAGGATGATGTCATTGAGGCGGTCGAGTGCGGCATTCATGCCGATGACCGGGATGACGACTTGGGCGCCGCTGCGGAAGACTGGCGAAAAGGGCAGGGCGCGCACGATCAGGCGCAGCTGGCGCTGCTGATAGTCAAGTTGAATCAGGGCGATGTCCAGATAGCGTCCATCCGGCCGGGTGCGGGTCAGTTGGAGCAGCCGCAAGGCGGCCGCCAGCATTTGGTCGTCGGTTTTCTGGCCGGGGACGAGTTGGGAGGGGTTGCGGACGCCGGTGACGTGCGGGATCGTGTCAGGAATGTCTTTGACATTGTACGGCAGGATGACGCCCTCGGCGTCGATGTGGAGCGGCGGCGAGCAGTGCAGCAGGGCGGTTGGGAGGCGTTCCGTGAGGCGTATGTGCAGCGTATCCGGCAGGATCCGGCGCACCTCGACGGATTTGATGAGTGGTTCGCTGGCGAAGCGCTCATGAATCGTCTTCAGCTTCAGGTTCATGAGGTTGTTGCGCCCGATCTCGATACCCATTTCACTCAAGATGGTCAGGACCCGGTTGGA
>JAKLHU010000154.1 GCA_022709995.1 Verrucomicrobiota bacterium
AGGCCGCAGACCGAACTCGGCCAGACGCTGGACGAGCTTGCCGGCAAACGCCGGCTCGGCCAGCATCTGCTGGCACCAGGAGACGCCGAGGCTGATGTGAGTGACGCCGTTGGCCGCGAACTCCGCCAGAAAATTTCCCAGCAGGGGCTCCGGCACCGTGTTCAAGCCGCCAAAATAGCTCAAGGTGACGTCGCGCAATGACATGAAACGCCTTTCTTTTTTTGCGTTGTTACGTTATAGTAGAGAGCTCGACCAAGCGTGTTGAAGGTGTTTGATGGCGATGGTTACAATAATCTGTTGAAAGACATTTGGCAAAACGGCGGGCCCGTCAAAGCGCGCCGACGGTCGCCCAGGCTTCCTGTTTTGGTTCCTGTTTTGGCATGAATATCTACCTTATCAGCGGCAATGACGACTCCCAGATCCGCGCCGACGCGGAGAAGACGGCGCGCGCCTTGGCCGGCCCGGATCCAGATCCTTTTGTGCTGGAAATGTTTCAGGAGGACGACTCCGGGCCGACGCCGGCCCTGGTGCACGGGCTGCTCCGGTCGCTTTTGTCGCCGCCTTTTCTGGGTGGCCGCAAGACCGTCTGGCTGAAGCATTTCAGCGGTTTCGGCAGCGAGGGCGACAAGAAGTCGTCGTCGGCGTTGCCGGTGGCGCTGCGGGAATTGGCGGATTTGCTTCGCCGTGGTCTGCCGGACGATATTGTCCTGCTGATGGACGGCCCGGACATTGATCGGCGCCGAGCGCTGTTCAAGGCCTGCCAGGAACATGGCGAGGTGCGCTTTTACAATCGTCCCGACCCCAAGAGCCGCACCTGGCGCCAGGACATGGCCGCTTGCATCAAGGCTGCCGCGGCCGAAAAAGGAATGCGCCTGGCGGCTGATGTCGGCGAATATCTCGTCGATGTCCTGGGCACGGACACGTCGCGGATTCATTGTGAGTTGGACAAGTTGATCTGCTATGGCGGCGGTCCGGAAGTGCCAGTCACCCTGGCCGATGCCCAGCAGGTGTGCGTCGGCAAGGGCGAGGAGATGGCCTGGGCGCTGGCGGATATGCTCGGCAAGCGCAACCTCAGCGAGGCCCTGCGGGTGGTGGATGTGCTGCTGGAACAGGCCAGGGACGGCGAGCGCAACGCCCGCTCCATGCTCATCAGCGCCGCCAATTTTTTCCGTCTGGTGCTGCAGCTGCGCATCGTCATGGCGGAGCATCGTCTGAACAGCCCCGGGGCGCTGAAGAATTTCATTGAGAGCATCGACGCGGAGACCAAGCAGGCCTTGCGTGAGGACGGCATGGACTTCGTCGATTTTCATCCGTATCGGGCGATGATGCTGGCCGAGCAGGCCAGCCGTTACACTCCCGGCGAGATGATCCAGGCGATCCGTCGTCTGCGCGATGCCTTGCGCCAGTGCATGTCGTCGTCGACCTCGCCGCGGATGGCGCTGGAAGACGCGTTGTTCAGCATCATCGGCGGCCGCGGCCGCCCGGCCCGGCAGCCGGGATGACGACCGTCTGGCCGGCTTGGCCGGAACCGCCGCCGGTCCGGGCTGGGCGCCAGCAATGACGGGCGGGAATCATGCCTCACCACCAGAGAGTCACCTTCATCTGCAGACAGGACGACTATGAGCGGACATGACTTTGAAAAGAATCTTGGGGTGCTTCGGATGTTGTCCGAGGCCTTGACGGTGCCGCGTTCCTTGGACGAGGGGCTGGACCACATCACGCGGATGACCTGCGAGCTGATGGACACGGGGCAGGCGGTGTTTCTGTTTCGCGACGAGGAGAGCCGTGAGTTCATTGTGCGTTCGGTCGTCGGGATTCAGGGGCCGAACATCCGGGATGGTCACAAGCTGTTGGTTCCGGAGCGTCTGCGGAGCATCTTGTGGCGGCTGTTGAATCTGCATCAGATCAACTGGGTGGAGGCCGGCATTGAGGACATCCGTTTTCCGATCATCGTCATGCCGATCAGCGTCAAGGGCTCGCGGGTCGGGCTGCTGGCCGCCGGCGGCGCGCGCGGCGGCGGCGACCGTCCCTTTGACCCGGTGCGGCGGCAGCTTTTTTCCCTGATCGCGCCGTTCGCGTCATTGGTCATTGAAAATTCCAAAGTGTATGATATTCTGCGTCAGCATTTTGCGATCAATTCTCAGAAGATGCACGAAGCGGCGCGGGAGGATGCCGGCGAGCGCGATCTGGCTGAGCAGATGACCGTCAACTCCCTCAACAACCCGACCAAAGTCGTGCGCCTGTTGGCGGAGTCCTTTTACAACGAGCTGGTCCGGGCCGGCTTTTCGCCGGCGCACATCACGACGGCGGCGGCCAAGATCATTGACTGCCTGACGAGCGAACCATGAGGTTGACCCGGAGAGGCGACGGCGGGGCCCAGTGATTGTTTTTTCGGTGGGGGGCGATACCATGGCATTGTGGAGCGGCAGGTTCTCGGAGGCGACCGACAGTCTGGTCAGCCGGTTCAGCGAGTCGATTTCCTATGATCGTCGGCTGTATCCTTTTGATATCCAGGGCAGCCAGGCGCATGCCCGCATGCTGGCCCGGCAGAACATCATCTCCCCGGCTGACGCCGAGGCCATCGTCGCCGGCCTGGACGGCATTCTGGCGGACATCGAGGCCGGCCGTTTTGATTTCCGCGAGGAGCTGGAAGACATCCACATGAACATCGAGGCGCGGTTGACCGAGCGGATCGGCCAGGCCGGCGCCCGTCTGCACACCGGCCGCAGCCGGAACGACCAGGTCGCCACCGACGAACGCCTGTATTTGCGGCATGAAACCGATGTCTGCGACGGCGCTCTCCGGGCCCTGCAACGGGCGCTGGTGGATCTCGGTTCGGCCTGGCCGGGGGTGATTATGCGCGGCTTCACGCATCTGCAACACGCCCAGCCGGTTCTGTTTGCACATCATCTGCTCGCCTATGTCGAGATGTTCGGCCGCGACCGGGAGCGTTTGGCCGACGGGCGCCGGCGGATCAACCGCCTGCCCCTGGGGGCCGGCGCCATTGCCGGCTGCTCCTTGCCGCTGGACCGCGACTTCGTCGCCGCCGAACTGGGCTTCGAGGAGGTGTTGCGCAACAGCATGGATGCCGTCGGCGATCGCGATGCCCTGGTGGAGTTCCTGTCCTGCCTGGCGATGGTCGCCATGCACATTTCCCGCCTGGCCGAGGACATCGTGCTGTGGTTCAGCCAGGAATTCGCCTTCATCGAGCTGGGAGACGCGTTCACCACCGGCTCGAGCCTGATGCCGCAGAAGAAGAACCCCGACGTCGCCGAACTGGCCCGCGGGAAAACCGGCCGCGTCTATGGCCACCTGCTGGCGTTGCTGACGACGATGAAGGGCCTGCCCCTGACCTACAACCGCGACATGCAGGAAGACAAGGAAGGTCTTTTTGATGCGATCGACACCGTGCAGATGACGCTGGCGACGCTGACGGCGATGCTGGCGACGCTGAAGCCGCGTGCGGAACGGATGGCGGCGGCGGCCTCCGACCCCGCCTTGATGGCGACCGACTTGGCGGAATGGCTGGTCCGGCACGGGGTGCCTTTTCGCGAGGCCCATCACCAGGTCGGCCGTTTTGTCGGCTTCTGCGCCGAGCACGGCCTGGCCTTGAACCAGGCGACGCTGGAGCAGATGCGGCAAAGCATCCCCGCCGCCACGGCCGAATGCCTGGAACTTTTTGATGCTGGTCGCAGCGTGGCGGCCCGCGACCTCCTCGGCGGCACGGCTCCCATCCAGGTGGCCCGACAGCTCGCCTTCTGGCGCGAGCGGCTACAATAGGCGTTTTTTGCGGTTGAGTTCGGTCAGCTCGCGCATCAGTTGTTTGGCTTCTTCGCCGGTGGCGGTTTGCAGAGCGAGTTGTTTTTCACTGCTGATGCGCAGCAGTTCCGCGAGCTGGAGTCGTTTTCGGCAGTCCTGATAGGCCTGGGCGGTTTTTTCCGCGCTGATGTCCTCTTCCTCCGGCCCGGGAGCGCTGGCGGCGAAGGCGCTGACCGGCGTTGGCGCCTTTGGTTTGGGGCGGTAGGGGAAGGCCGATTTGGCGATGACGGCGCCGACGGTCGGATGGCGGATGAGCTCATCGTGGCACAGGGCGTCCATGGCGTCGGGCCAGGAATTCTGGTCGACGCAGGCCAGGACTCGGCTGATGGCCATGCCCAAGGGCGTATCCGGCAGGAGTCGGGTGGTTTCCGCGTCATCGGCCAGGCGCAGGGCCAGATCCTCGAAATGCAGAACCAGGTCGAGGATGGTCTGCCAGACTTTTTCGTTGTCTTCTGGCATGGTGAAAGCCGGCAGCCGGAAGGGCGCCGGTTCCCGGCCGGCGGGGCGGTCGGACGGGCCGGGCGCAGGCCGGAAAGGCGTCGACGCGGCATGCTGGGCATGGCTGGCCTGGAGGGCGTTCAAGGCGTCGAAAAGGACATTTTCGGGCAGATGGAGCTGTGTTGCCAGCCATTGGCAATGCGCGGTCCTGGCGACCGGGTCGGCCAGCGGCCGGATGGCCGCGAGGACATCGGCCACGATCAGGCTTTTGCCTTCGGGCAGATTTAGGTCGTGGATGTCGCAGGCGCGCCGGAACATGTAGGGCACGGCCGGTTCGGTCACGCTCATGATGCTGCGCAGGGCCTCGGCGCCGCCATGGCGGAAGATGCTGTCGGGGTCTTCGCCGGCCGGCAGGCTGACGACGGCGGCCGTGACGCCGGCTTCGTGCAGGATGGCGATGGTTCGTTGGGCGGCCTTGTCGCCGGCGGTGTCGGCGTCGAACGCGAGGACGACGTTGTTGGTGGAGCGTTTGAGGAGCCGGGCGTGGTTTTCGGTGAATGCCGTTCCCTGGGCGGCGACGGCGTTGGTCAGGCCGGCGCGATGGCAGGCGATGACATCAAGCTGTCCTTCGCAGACCAGGGCGTGGCCAAAGGTCTTCAGGCTGGCGCGGGCGTGATTGAGGCCGTAGAGGATGGCGCCTTTCTGGAAGAAATCCGATTCCGGGCTGTTGACATATTTGGCGGCCTTGGCGTCGGGCGAGAGGATGCGGGCGCTGAAGCCGACGACGCGGTTGAGTTCATCGTGGATGGGGAAGATGAGCCGGTCGCGGAAGCGGTCGTAGAAGCCGGTCGAGCCGTCTTTCTGGGACACCAGGCCGGTGGCTTGCAGCAGTTCGGGGGGATAGCCGCGCGAGGCCGCCCAGTGGCAAAGCGCGTCCCAGGAGTCGAGGCAGTAGCCCAGATTGAATTTTTCGATGGCGTCGCCGTCGATTTCCCGGCTATGCAGATAGGCGCGGGCTTTTTCGGCTTGCGGCTGTTGGAGCAGGTGATGGTACCAGTCCGCCGCCTCGTTGAGGAGTTTTTGGCCTTTTTCCCGCCATTGTCGGCGCTGTTCGCCGGCGGCGCCGTCGCCGCCGGCGCGGTGGGCTTCGGGGACGGCGAGGCCGTAGCGGTCAGCCAGCCAATGGATGGCGCCGACAAAGTCGGTGTTGACCATTTCCTGGATGAAATGGAACAGGTTGCCGCTTTTTTTGCAGCCGAAGCAATAGAACGTCTGTCGTTGGGAATCGATTTTGAACGACGGCGTCTTTTCCTTGTGAAACGGGCAGCAGGCCCAATGGTCCGCGCCGCGCTTTTTGACCGGCACAAAGCCGCCGACGACATCCACGATGTCGGTCCGCTGTCGGAGCTGGTCAATGAATTCTTCGGGAATATGGGGCATTGGGCAGGAGGTATTTTGGCATTGGGAGTTCGGGGCGGCGGTCGGTCGGGGCCGGGCGGGACCGGGCGGGGGGCTGGTTGCCGGCGCGCCGGCGGTCGGTCGGGTGGTTATCGGCGGGGTCGGATTT
>JAKLHU010000155.1 GCA_022709995.1 Verrucomicrobiota bacterium
CGCCGCCGCCCACCCAAGGAGCCTGTAACCTGCAAATTGTCCCAGCGGAGCGCCGGGTTGTACACTGACCGATTACGGCGTCAGCGAGTATCGGTGGACGTTTGCTGGCCGGGGCAATTTTCCGGTGGTTTGGCCGGGAGCGCCGCCCGGAAGCAGGCGCCGCCGTCGGGGCGGTTTTCCCACGTGATGCCGCCGCCATGACGTTCCATGATTTTGCGGGCGATGTGCAGGCCGAGGCCGCAGCCCTGCGGCTTGGTGCTGACAAAGGGCGAGAAGATGTCCGCGGCGGCCTTGGCGTGGACCCCGGCGCCCTGGTCGGTCACCGTGAACACGAACGCGTCGGCCGTCTGCTTGGCCTCAAGGGTGACGGCGCCGCCGGGAGGGGACGCGTCCAAGGCATTGAGCAGGAGGTTGAGAAGGACCTGGCGCAACTCCGCTTCCGGGCACGGCGCCATCGCGGTCGGCGGCAACGGCAGCCCGACGAGCTTCAGGCTGATGTTGGCGTGGCGGCATTTTCCGGCCAGGAGTTGCTCAAGGCCGGCGATGGTGTCGTTGACGGGGCTGGCGTCAGGATCGGAGGACGGCCCGGCCGTCGCCATTCCGCTCAAGCGGTCGAGATACAGGTCAACCCGGTCGATTTCCTGGATGATGAAGGCGAGGCTTTCGTCGTCCAGGCCGCGTTCCCGCAGTTCCTCCGCGAGGACCTGGGCATTCATCTTGATGCCGCTGAGCGGATTGCGCAGTTCATGCACGACACTGGCGGAAAGTTTGCCGGCGAGGGCGATGTTTTCGGCGCGGGACAGTCTCTGGTTTGCCTGGTCGAGGCGGGCGAGCAGATGTTGATAGGCGGCGGCGAGCCAGATTCCAGCCGCCGCGGCGACGATTCCGGCGGCGGCGCTGACGGCGGCGATGCCGAAGGTCTGGTTCTGGAGGGCGCTGCGCAAACGTGTTTTCGGCAGCAGGAGCCAGAGTTGGCGGGCGGCGGCCGTCTGGTCTAAAGGGGCGGCATGGACGCGATAGGTCACGTTCCCGATCGTCAGCGCCGCGGGTGTCGCCGCCAATCGGGCCGCGGTTTCCGGGCCGAGCGGGCTGAGGGTGCTGTTGAGGACGTCGTTGCCCTCGGTGATGATGATTTCGCAATCGGAAATTTGGCGGAGCTGGGCGAGGAGTTTGTCCGAGGGCGGCAGGTGGAGCTCGTTGACGATGCGGGCGAGGCTGTTGCTGCTGGATTGGAGGAGGCGGTTTTCGAAGGCGGTGCGAGCCATCCACAGGCCCAGGCCGCCGGCCATGGCGGCGGCGCCGGTGACCAGCACGGCGATGGTCGCCAGCAGCCGCCGCCGCAGCTGGCGCTGGTCAGGATGCTGCCGATGGGTGATTGGCATGGAGTGAACCGTGACGGCCGAGGTGGGGGATGAAAAGAGGCGGCAAGGGCCTGCCTTGCGGCGATTACGATGGCTTGGCACTCTGAAGTTGAGCCCGTCCGAAAAGTTGCCGGCGCCGCGCTTGCCGCGGCCTCAAGGGCTAAGAAACCTAACGTTTGCGTCGCTCTTCTTGCCGTCAACGGTTTTCCGCCTTGCGCATCTTCCCTGGCGGTATCCTATCTTGGGTTTCATAGGAGCCTGACCGCGATGCAGGCAGCCCATGCTGTCAGGACTGCAAGGCGACCGCTGCCCACGCTGTCGTCCTCGCGCGCGACAAATTTGGATGGAGGTCCCCCTTAGGGTGCATAGGCGCTAACTTGTTTTAAGTATTTTGGGTTGCATTGAACTATAAATGGTTTACATTATTGCTAGGTAAATTATCAGCCGCATAACCTAAGCAATAGGATGTAACACCATGATCAGCACGACCTCAAACAATTTCATTAGGGAAGACATTTCAGCTTGGGATGACTTCTTGGAGTGCCTCCCAGCCAACTGGCGCGAGATCGCAAAGACAAGCAACGTGCTCAAAGGGCAACGGAAGGACAAGGATCCGGAAACGTTACTCCATGTGCTCATGCTCCATCTTTTGTGCGGATACTCCCTCCGTGAGACCTCAGCGATAGCGGCAGAGGCAGGCATTGCGTCCCTGAGCGACGTTGCCCTGCTGAAACGTCTCCGAAAAAGCAGTGACATGTTCAAGCGACTTTGCTCGGAGATGTTCTGTAAGTTTGAGAATAACGAAGACTTCACTGACTATCGTATCCGCCTGATTGACGGGACGATGATTAAGGAACCTGGCCAGTTTGGTACGCAATGGAGGATACATTACAGTTTTTTGTTGCCGGAAATGACCTGTGACTCCTTTAAGCTCACAACGGCAACGGGGCCAGGCACTGGCGAGGGCTTAGAACACTTTAAGGTGAAGCCCAATGACATTATCTTGGCTGACCGGGGATACAGCAGATTCAACTGCTTTAGCCATGTGAAAAAAAACGGCGGTTTTAGCTGCGTTCGCTGGAACAGCGGCGCCCTTCCTTTGTACAATGCGGATGGAAGCGCATTTAATATTCAGCATCTTTTCAAGTCCCTTCCGAGCGAGGGAATGTGCGGCGAGACCAATGTCTTCATTCATGGCGATGCCCCCGGTGAGACGTTGCCGTGCCGCGTCTGCGTGATCAGGAAAAACGACGAGTCAGCGGCGCGCGCCAGAAGACTCCTGTGGCGCGAAGCCAACAAAAAACATATTACACCAACTCAACTTGCGCTCTTCGGGTGCGACTTCATTATCCTGATAACAACCTTGCCTTCAGATAGCTTCGACCTCAAGGCAGTTCTTAGGCTGTACAGACTCCGGTGGCAGGTGGAGCTTGTGTTCAAAAGGTTCAAAAGCGTAGCAAGGATTGGCGCGCTGCCAAAGTACACAGACAGCAGCGCGGAGGCGTGGCTGTACGGTAAAATGTTTGTCGCGCTTCTGGTGGAAAGACTTAGCTCCCACTTGGGAGCTTTTTCCCCCTGGAGAAATGTGGCTTGCTCAGGCAGCACGAAGAAGTTTGTGGAGCGAATTCAAGGCTTTGTATCATATCATGACCCAGTGGGTGACTCCGATGATTAAATTGGTCGAGCTAAAGGAGCACTGGAACGCGCTCAGGGAGAAATTGAGGCAGTCACCAAGGAAAAGGTTCATGCAAATGGAGGCATTTGCCATTCTTAAAACAAGTTAGCGCCTATGCCCTTAGGGTGGGTGGGCTTGATTTCTATAGACGGCGGAAAAAATAGCTGGCCAGGACGAATTTTGCCAGCCCTTTTTTGCAGTATCATGTGAAATCGTTTCTTTTCCATGACTTGAGGCCAGCCCAAAAGTTGCCTGCGCCGCTCTTGCCGCGGCCTCAAGGGCCATGAAACTTGCCTCAGTCGACCTTTGGTTTCATCGGAGTCCCCGGCCGAGCTTCTTGCGCTTTTTCGTTAAGTGCGAAGTGTTGTGATAGAAAGAGAAATTTGACCTGGTGGTTGTCAAGCTGACAGTAGTGTTTCGACAGGACGTGACGTTGCCAGCGCCAAGGAGGTTATGTATCGCCCTTTCAGCCTGAACTATGTACATACGGCAGCCTGAAGGCTGAACACCATACGGCAGCCTGAAGGCTGAACACCATACGGCAGCCTGAAGGCATACGGATATTTATCACAAGATTTCGCACGTTACCGCTTTTTCAAGTGCCCGCCACTTGGCCGGGGACATTTCGGCTGGGCGCCGGTTAGGCATGCCTTGCCGGGTTTTCCTGGTCAGCGGCCCTGGTTGGCCGGGCCGAGCCAGGCGCCGTCGGCATCGTGCTTCCAGCCCTGGGCATTGAGGGTGAAGGGGACTTTTTGCCAGCCGTTCTTGATGCGCGTCATGGTCTCGTCCCAGGATTTGATGCCGCCGAGGGAATCCGGCGCTTCGACATTGCAGGCGCCGACGGCGGCGGCGAAGAATCCGGCTTCGTGCAGGGACAGTCCGCGCAGGAGAGCCGCCAAAAACGCGGCGATGCTGGAGTCGCCGGCGCCGGTGGCGCCCATGAATTTGTCTTCCTTGAAAATAGGGAACCACATTTCGCGGTCGGCCCAGGCCTGGAGGTCGGCGGGCCGGCCGGCGCCCATCGCCGCGAGGCGTTTCTGGCCGGCGGTGCGGACGTACATGCCGCGCTTGCCGAGCTTGACGGCGCCGACGGCGGCGCCCAGTCCGATGAGGGTGTCGCCGAGGCGGTGGAGTTCTTCGGGGGCGAGGTTGTCGCCTTGGCCGAAGCGGTCCGGGGTCAGCATATAGAGCAGTTCATCGGCGCTGGGCATGAAGACGTCGACATCCGGCAGGAGTGCGGCCAGGAGTCCCTTCCAGTCGACTTTGCCGGCCGGGCCGGCCGGGTCGGGCATGCCGGGGTCCAGCGAGGTGGTGACGCCGCTGGCCTTGGCCTGGCGGTACATGGCGCGCAGTTCGCGGCCGTGGTCCCGGTACATGGCCGCCATGAAGGACGGATAGCCGAAATGGAAGAGGTGCGCTTCGGCGACGGCTTTCCAGTTCACGTCGGCGGCGGCGTAGGTCGCATTGGCGCCGGGGCAGTGCAGGAAGATGCGGTCGGTGCCGGGAATGTTGATGACGATCGAATACGAGGTGTCGGCTTCGGTGGAGACCGTCATGCCGGCTTCCAGGCCGGGGGCGCGGCGGCGGATGACGTCCAGGACGGACTGGCCGAACGAGTCGCGGCCGATTTTCCCCATCAGGGTGACGGGCACGCCGAGGATGTGCATGGACATGCCGGTGTTGGAAACGGCCCCGCCCGTGGCGATGGTCGGGGCGCCGACTTCGTACAGGCGACCGGGGTCAAGGTCGAAGTGGTGGTCGACATGGGGTATGATGTCGAGGCAGATGTGCCCGGCGACGACGGCGCGTTTTTCCATGATTTGCGTGCTCCTTGGCTAAAGTTATGGATTCAGTTTGGGGGAAACCGGACAGACGACGGTGACAAAGCGGGTGACGGCGAAGTCGGCCAGCGGGGTCATGAAGGCCTTGGCTCTGGCCTGGCCGATGACGGTGATCATGGCGCCGGATTCATCCGGGGCGATGACGCCGACCGGCAGTCCGGGCGGGATCCAGCCGCCGAGGCCCGAGGTGATGACGAGCCGGTTGTCGGCTTCGGCGGCTTCCCGGGGCAGGAAGTCGATCAGGCAGCGGGGCGGGGAATGGCCATGCTGGCCGGGGGCGCCATGAATGATGCCGGTGAACGGCGTATCGGCGATGGCAACGCTGAAGCGGCAGCCGGGGGAGGCGATCGTCTCGATGACGGCCGTGCGCTGGAAGACTTCGGCGACGCGGCCGATGACATTGGCGCCGGCTAGGACGACGGCCCCGACGGTGACGCCGTCGGCGTGGCCTTTGCCGATGGTGAAGGTCCAGTTCCAGGTGGTGGGGTCGCGGCTGAGGACATGGGCGACCAGCACGCGCCATTCCGGAAACGGCGGCAGGGCGAGGATTTTTCGGAGTTCGGCGTTCTCCTGGGCGAGGGAATCGCGGGCGGCGGCGTTGATTTCGGCCAGTCGCAGGCGTTTTTCCAAGTCGTGCCGTTCTTGCCTGGCCTTGGCCGGCGCGATCCAGTCAACCACATCGGCGGCGGCGTATTCGGCCGTTCGCCAGGCGGCGGCAAAAGGCGCGGCCATGCCGAGGGCAAGGCGGCGGCCGAAAGAACTCAAGCCCAATCCCAGCATGAGCAGGAAGGCAAGGACTCCCAGAAAAGTTAACAGATGGCGGAAAGAGGCGTTGAACATGAGATATGACCTTAGCAGAGCAAGCCAGGTCGTCGTCAGAATGTGAACATGAAATCCGAGTTTCTGCACAACGGCAGGCCAAGGGCTGCCACCGGCATGA
>JAKLHU010000156.1 GCA_022709995.1 Verrucomicrobiota bacterium
CACCCGGGTCACCCGGCGGCGCATCGTCGTCGTCACCATGCCGGCGGCGCCAGCCGGGCTGGCCAGGACGGCATAGCCGCGCTGCCGCAAACCGGCCTCCAGATGCTCCGAAACCGCGGCGTCGGCATCGGCCAGCGCCGGGGCCGCGGCCGGGCCGGAACTGGGATAGATCATCAGAATCTGCGTCGTATCCCAGCCGGTCGTCTCGGCCGGATATGTTGGCAGAGGACCTAACTCGCCCGGCAGGACACGGGTCATCACCCGGCCGCCGCCGCCAACTCCGCCGACGGCGCCAACTCCGCCGGCGCCGACGCAGCCAGTCACGGCCAGGACGGCAACCGCGACCAGCAGCAACGGCGCCGCGGCCGCCGGCAGCCAGCGGGCGTCGCGAACCGGTGTCCGCCGGCCCGCCGCCTTGTCATCTAATCTTAGCGCGACCATTTCCCTCCCCATATCGCCTGCAGAGCAAAGCCTGCTTCCTGATCCGTCAGCCGCCCATCGCCGTCGCTGTCATACAAGCGGACGATGTCCTTTTCCGCGGCCGACCGTTCGGCGGCCGTCATCTCGCCGTCGCCGTCCGGATCGAGCCGCGTCGCGGCCCCGCCGGCTTCCAGCAGAAGTTGCATCATGACGTCCTGGTGGCCGCCAAGGCGGGCCGCGGCGTCATCGCCAAACCACGACGGCCCCTGGGCATGCCAGACGGCAACCGGCGCGGCGGGGCTGGTGGTGAAGGACATCGCGCGTTCCGTCCACGGCGTCATGCCGCAAGTGGCGGCAACTGTCACTTGCTGCTCGCCCGGCGGCAGCTGCAGCGGCAGAACCGTGAATTCCGCCGGCAAGCATTGCCAGCAGCGAATATCCGCGAGCGGATTCATCAACTGGGCGATCACATCGACGAAAAAGCCGCCGATCACCACCCCCATGCCGATCAGCTGCACTTCCGGCTGGTCGCTGCCATACATCATGGCCAGGCCGGCGCCCACCATCACCCAGCCGGTGACTTCGGTCGCGCCCTTGATCATGGCCTGCGAGGCCAGACGGTCGTCCATGCGCCGTCCGCCCCGCGTCGAAGCCTGGAAATTCACATTGCCGAGCCATTGCAGCATGTCCTGGGGCTGGTCGTTGTTGACGGTGATGGCGTACTGCAGGGGCCGGGCCGGCGGATCCAGGCAGGCGATCAGCCGGGTCTGGCCATGGCTGCCGCCGCGCATCATGGTCGGCCCCTCGCCGTTCCAGACGACGGCCAGGGTGTTGAAGGCCATTTGCTCGGCCCCGCTCAGGCGATGGCGTTCCAGCCAGTCGAGAAGCGGGCCGCGAATGCCGCGGTTTTCCAGCTCGCCGCGGCCGCCCCAGCCGGCGATTCGCCGCAGCCAAGGCGACGGCGGGATGGCATCCGGCGCGCCGTCATGGCACGCCAGCAGGTATTCCGCCGCCGCGGCCTGGGCGAATCCCCGGGCGACGTCCGGCAGGGACATGTAGGCGCGGAAAGCGCCCAGCAGCATGGCGTCCCGTTGCTCGTGTTCTCCTTGCAAGTCATGGCATTTGGCGGCCAGAAAAAAGAGCAGCCCGTAGTCGGCCTGGAACGCGGCCTGGTCGGTGTCGCCGTCCATGAGCAAACCGCGCTTGAAGCTGATCAGGGCTTTTTCGACGTCGCCGTTTTCGAGCAGCCAGAGGCCGTGGAGCAGGTACAGGGTGGCGCGTTCGTACGGGTCGCCCTTGTACACTTTGCCGGCCTCGCTGCCCCACAGGCTGGCGGCTTCCTGCTCGGTGGCCTGGTCATAAAACCGGTCGAGGAGAGTCACGGCCTCCTGCAGATGACGGCCGGCGGCGGCGCGGTCGTTCCGGAGCAACGCAATCGACGCCAGTTCGCACAGATACAGAGGCTGATTGGCGTGCCGTTCCGTCGCCATGCCGGCAAACAGGCTCTGGGCGGCCGCGAGGTCTTCGCTCCGGTGGAAGAGCGACCGGCCGGTCGCGGCCTGGGCGGTCATGGAGTCAAGCTGGCCCGGCGATTTGTGCACGACCTGCGACGGCAACCGGGCGCAGCCGCCGGCGACCCCGGCGAAGCAGACAAGCAGAGCCGCCGTGGCCGCCCTCCGGACGGCCGGGCGAATCCGCGCGGCGGCAGCCGCCAAAACAAAGCCGATGTTCATGTTTTCCGACACGCGTTACCGCCTCCGGGCCTGGTCTCGTCACCTCGCTGCCTTCGCCTCAACTGGACCGACGGGCGCGTTCAATATTCGGAAAAGACGACTTGGTAGCCGCTTACATTCTGGATTGGGCAAATGAATTCCAGATGTTGCGTCTGTCCTCTCGGCAGTGCGAAGGTCTTGCGGGCGGCCTGGTAGACTGGCGGAGTGGAAACGCCGGGGCCGCCGCCCTCCTGGCGGCCCTTGGCGTCGCTGGGGAAGCTGGCGCCGGGCTGAGGGGGGATCATGGCGACCGGCTGGTTGTAGAAGGCCGCCTGCGCCGCCAGGTTGAAGTCGCGGCCGCGGCGGTCCCAGAAATGCTGCCCGCCCCGGTTGCGCACGCCGACGCGCACCACCGCATAGCCCGTGGCCTGGTCGTACGTCAGCGTTTCATAGGTGATTTCGATGTGATCGCGCAGCGACCTGGTCCCGAGCAGGGAATAGCGGTCCGGGCGCACGAACACCAGGGAATCCTCCCCGCCGGTGTTGACCCGGTCGACCGAATACGTGGTGGAACATCCGGCCGCGACCATCATGCCGGCGGCAAGGGCGGCCAGCAGACCATGACGATATGCCTTCTTCATATGCTTCCTCCTTCAAAAAACCCAGTCTTGCCAATGCCGGATCGGATTCCTTCGCCGCCGGAGCGGCCGGTCACCGGTCAATAGACCACCCCACCGCGCTGGATGGCCTTCTTCGTCTCATAGCGGCCGCCCCAGATTTCCTCTTTGGTCTCGGGCGCAATCAGCTTGAACGTCACCACGACGTAGATTTCCTCGTAGCCCTGGACGTAACGCGACTGGCTGGCGATGTTGCCGGTCAGCGTGTACTCCACCCGGTCCAGGCCGCGCGTCAGCTTCGCATCCAGGGAGAACATCTTTTCCATGACGGCGATCTTGTTGTCGGCCTTGATCAGCATGACATTGAGGAATTTATTGACGTTCGGCTCCACGCGCAGCTGGGCGGAACGCTCGATTTCGGTCAGGAGGGACTGGCGGCGTTCCTTGGTGAGGATGACGGTGCCGGCGGCGTCCGTGCTGACGGTCGTGTCGGTGCTGTCGTACACATCCATGCTTTGTCCGGCCTTGACCCGCTCCTCCACCAGGTAAATATAGTCGACCAGGTTGATCATGCCTTCCTGCTTCATGCTCTCGGCGATGAATTCGCCGGTCAGGTAGTAATCGGCCCCCTCGAGGCTCCCCGGCGCCGTGAAAAAGGCCTTGCCATTGGCGCGGCCGGCGATTTTCGCCCGCAGCATGGCGATGAAGCTGTTGGCATTGAGGCCGACGAAGTTGGCGTTCAGGGCCGGGGTGACGGCAATGACCGGCGGCTTGGCCGCGTTGGCGATCAGCGGCGACTGCAGGATGCTCTCGGCGACCTCGTCGAGCATCCGGTCGCGGGCGACTTCGAGCTTTTCCCGGACGATCATGTTGCTCTGGGCGATTTCGCGGTCCTCGCTGGTGACAAAGCGGACCTTGCCATTGCTGACCGCCATCAGTTCATCCTTGAGGGCGTCGGTGATCATCCGGGTGTCCATCATGATGGTCGAGCTGTTGCGCAGCGGCTGCACCACGATGCGGGTGGTCTCGGCCGCCCGGGCGATCTCCGGAACCATCAGGATTTTCGGCCCCATTTCCGCCGCGCACTGCTTGATTTCAGCGGACCCGAACGGCGTGTGATCGACTTCGTTGATATCCAGTTGCACCGGCGCCCGGGGAGGGCGCGGAGTCGTGCAGCCAAAACCGAAAACCGCCGCGGCCAGAGCCGCACACGCCATCACCTGCCATGCCTGCTTCTGTTTCATAACCATATCTCCCTGCTTGCTTTGCCTAGGTCCGGACGGGCGGTCCGGCGCCGGCCGGAAACCCGAACCAATCCACTCCGGCCGGAACCTGTCATCAGTGTCACCGGCAACGCCGCCTCAACTCAAAGAACAGTGATTTGGCGGCCGTAGCTGGAGAGCAATTCGCCGCCGCCGGGCCGGACGACGACGCCGTCCTCCCAGCGGAAGCCCATCTGTTTTTCGGTCAGGAACATGTCCTGCATGAAGACCATGCCGTCCTCGAGGACATATTGGCTGCTGGTTTCCAGGAAGGGGTATTCGCACTCCATCTGGCCGCAGCCGTGCGCCGGTCCATACAGGATCGCATGGCCGTAGCCTTGGGCGCGGATGTAGTCGTGGACCTGGCTGGCGACCGCGCCGGACTTGCTGCCGGCCCGCATCAGCTCCACGGTCAGATTGGCCGCGTCCAGACCGACCTGCAGGAACCGGCGAATGCCGTCCGGGCACTGGCCCAGGACGACCGGCCGGCCGATGCTGGCGCTGTAGCCTTCGACCTTGGCGCCGATGCTGAAATGGACGATTTCGCCGGTGCCGATCCGGCGCAACGTCGGCCGGCTGATGGCCTGGGCGGAATTGGGGCCCGAGCAGCACCACACCGGGTAGCCGGTGGCCTCGGCTCCGTTGGCCAGCATGGCGGCCGTCGCGACACCGCACAATTCGGCTTCGCTCATGCCGGGCCGAATCGCCTCCAGGACGGCCTTGAACCCGCATTCCGACACCTGGGCGGCCTTCTTCAGGCAGGCGATCTCCGCCGCGCTTTTCTGGATGAACACCGGCCGGACGAGGGCGTCCGCGTTGCCGATGGCCTCGAACGACCCCAGGGCGGCAGCGATGTTCTTCATGATGACATAGGGCACCAGGGGGTAGCCGGCAATGCCCAGGCGACGGACGCCGTGCTCGCGCAGCACGTCCTCCCAGGTCGGCAACGTCGAGCCGGGATAGTCCGGCTGGCTTGATTCCCGCAAATCCATCACCTGGATAATCCGGGCGATCCGCGACCGCGCGGTGGCATAGTTGAGGCTCTCCGGTCCAATGATCAGGACTGGTTCGCGGCCGGGAACGACAAGCACCGCCGCCGTCTCAAAACTCGGCCAGTAGTCGGACAGGTAACGGACGTTCGCCGGCTCGCATTCCGTCGAGAAAAACAGCAGACCGTCATAGTCGCTTTTCTCGGCGACGGCGGCCATGGCCTGCCAGCGGCGCTGGAATTCGGCTTGGGTCAACAAGGTGCTTGCCATCATGAACTCTCGTATAAGGTTGAAGAGGTTGACCGGGTCCGGCCGCGCCTTCGGGCAGACGGCCCCGGGGGGACGCGGCGCCAAGCCGGAGGACTCCTGTTAATATGCCGCGCCCGGCCGCGTTGGCAAGTTGAAAATGCATTTATTCACGGTGTTTTCCATGCGGCCGGATGTCGCAACTACTTAATCAGGATATATTATTATTTTGCGGTTGGCGTCGAGGGCGGCGGGGCGGGTCAGCCGGGGGGATGGCCCGGCATTTGACCGTTGCCGGCATGATTTGTTTCCACACCGGATTACGTTCATTACCTGTAAGGACGATGCATGCTACTCGCGTTCCAGGCTGCCCTTCTCGGCATAGTCCAGGGAATCACCGAATTCCTGCCGATCAGCAGCACCGGCCACCTGATCCTCGTCGATGAATTCATCAAGTTGGAGGATTCGTTCAAAGAGACTTTTTTGGTCGTCGTGCAGCTTGGTTCGATTCTGGCGGTTCTGGCCTATTTCCATGCCCGGCTGCTGCCGCGGG
>JAKLHU010000157.1 GCA_022709995.1 Verrucomicrobiota bacterium
CGATCCTGGCTGCGTCTCAAGTTTTTTCCATGATGTCAAACAGTCAGACCCTGGATGTCGACGGCGGCGTCACCTATGATTTTGCACAAATTTCGGCTCGTCGTTTTCAACCCGAAACGAACCATTCCACGAATTTGCTGCGCAATGGCGACTTTTCCGTGGCGAATGATCCTGACGACCCCAGCGATCCGTATCGGTGGCGCAATTCATACTGCTTCATTCACAATCCTGACAATGTAAAAATCCCCTCTTGGCAAAGCAAAGTCCGCTCGCTGGTGAAATGGGAGCTTGGCGACGGGGTTGCCAGCATCATTAAAATGCCGGAATTGGCCGCCTTGTGTGGGCCCATGACGAAAGATACTTCCGGCGCCTGGAGCCAAATCGTCCGTCTGCCCGACATGAACGGCGGCGCCTACCAGTTGGCGTTTCAATACCAGGCCAAGCACGATTCCATCGGCGCCAATTATGTCCTGGCCGTCTATAAAGGCGACCATTCCAACCCGGACCGCAGCCCGGACCTGGACGGCGCGAGGACCATGCCTTTTCCAGACGTCTGGGGCGATTGGGGCTTGTTCAACCAGGAAATCACCGCGCCTGCCGGAGCGCGCTATCTGAACTTGATTTTCCGCATTGACGGCGTCGGCGCGCTGAAGATGAAAAATGTCGGTTTGACGCCAGTAGTGAAAAAAGAAAAATTGACTTTTACGCTGTCTCCGCAAGGATTTCTGGACTCGCATTTCACCTTATCGCAGCATCAGCCGGCCCTGATGACCTTTGTGTGGAAACGAAACGGAACGGCCTCGGAAGCACAACTCCGCAAGCCAAGCATGGTGTTGCAGTTTCCGACCGAGATCATGTTTAAGCAGTCCACCTCCGCGGAAGGGTTTACCATCCGCAAGTTGGATTCCGGCACTGAAGTCCGCGTGGCGCTGTCGAGCGGATATTGGCAACGCCCGGCCATCATCGATGGCTTTGATTTCTATCTTGTTTTGACGGCCTTAGTCACGACGGACGCCGCTCCCGGGGCGGTGCCTGGGCTTGGCCGCGGCTGGATTGAGGAAGAAGGCGCCATCGTCTCCAATCAGGAGACATTCACCTTCAGCGTCATTCCCAGCATAAGAGCGAAGGCCAAGGCCCGCAACTATTTGCCCGGCTTTTATATCGGCGGGCGCTACATGCAATTTGACGATGCCAACAACGAGTTCATGGCGCAGTTTTTAGGCGACCTCGGAGTTCGGTGGATCATCGGCAATCCGGCCGGAAATCAACTGGAAATGTGGCGGAAATATCACATTGACGTCGTTACGCCGGAATTGTACTATGTCGCCAATGGCTTTCGGGTCGGCGATCCGAAGGGTCGTCCGGAAGAGGATCGTTTCACCTATCTTGGTTCCAATTCGCATCCCGACTTGAACACAGCCGCTTGTCCAGTGGCCATTTATGAGAAGCGCCCATACTATCGGGATGTAATCAGCAACTATATCCGGGATAATCTGCAGGGGACGGATGGCCTCTGGGCCAACTGGGAGCCCTACATGTTTGCCGGAAAAGGCTGTTTCTGCGACACCTGCCGTCAAAAATTCGCCGCCTTTGTCCAGGTCCCCCTGGAGCACATGAAAAACGAGTGGCCGCAGGAACTGACCCGCGGGAAAAAATATTATGAGCAGGCTGTGCGCTTCCGCAGCCTGGAGCACGCCAAACTGGTAACAACCATTCATGAGACCGTTGTTGCCGCGACAGGCGGCGAGCGCTCCAAGGGCTTTATTCCAGGCATTGCCTGGATCGAAATGGCCAGCTGTTGGCGCGAGATTCCCAACGGCAAGGAGGTCCACCAATCGGATTATGCGGCAAATCTGCGCTGGATAGACCCGTGGGGGCCCTACCCCTGCTGGAATACCCAAACCCCCTATGTTTACCGTAAAGCCGACAATCTGTCAACCTTTATTGCGGCGCGGGATGTCCGAAACCAGGTGAATCAAGATTATCCCCCGGACAAGCGTCCTAAATTGCTGGCTTTTCCGCATGGTATCCAGGGCACGGCCTGGGTAACTCACCCCGAAACTCTGGAAATGGATTTGAATAGTTTCTTTTTCAACGGCTTCGAAGCCGCCACGGCCTATATTTTCCCGCGCGGCTATGACAACCGCTATTGGGCCGCCTTTGCCCGGGCCGCTGAAAATGCCGCCGACTATGAAGACTTTGTCATGGATGGCGAGCGTATTGATGACCGCATCACCCTGACGCCGCTCCCGCCCTATGCGGCCAATGCCAGCAAGGTGACCAATCATCTGCCCGGAGTGACGACTGCCCCAATGCTGCAGCATGCCGCGTTCCAACTCCAGGATAAAATCATCATTCCAATCTTTAACTTCTGGGAACAAGGCAGTTGTTTCTTCCGCCTGCGCATCGCGGGACTGGCGCCAGCGGGAAAATATCAGGTGACGGCAAAGCAGCAACTGTTCGCCCCCAAACGTGTTTTCCGGCCCCGCAAATATTTTTACACCGGGGCGGAATTGGCAGCCGGGGTTGAGCTTTTTGTCGGCGCCATGCGTTGCCTGGTCTATGAACTGACCCCCGGCGTTGCTCTGGATGAGATCAGCTATACGCCGAGTCTGGTTCGGGAGTTGCGAAAAGCCCGCCTCAGTGAACTTCAGGCGGCCGCGGCCGCGGATGCCGAATATGAGAAACGTTACGGCCCGAAAGAATCAAGCCTGTATAATTTGGAACACGCCGGCATTCACTGTCAGGCCGAGGCGGGAAAAAACGAACTCCGCCTGACCGCGGAAACGAATTCGCTGACGCTCAACTGCCGCGCCATGAGTATCATCGACTGGCAGGTCGATGGACAAAAACAATTGGGCGGGCAGGAAAACTCCGGTTTCGGAACCGTTGCGTTTTGGGAACCATCCTACTTGGTGGAAGGGACATATCTGATTACCCGCCAGGAAAAAATTCCCGGCGGGATTTTAGTGGTTGGCGAGTTGCGGTTGCTGGATCAGCTTTCGACCGTCTTCGATGGTCTGACCATACGGCAGAGTTTTGCCGTCACGGACAGTTGCCGCAACGTGGTGGTCAAAACCGAGTTGCTCAATACCAGCAGTGATGAAGCGCCGCGCACGTATCGCGTTGGCCTGCGCTATCATTGTTTCCCCATGGCACTGGCGGCGCCGGGCGGTTATGTTGAACTGCGCCATGATGGCAAGCCCTTCCCATTCCGCCGGAATTTTGGTCGAACCCTGTTTTCGACTGGGGACAAGGCCTTCGAGGAAGTGGTTCGGAAAACCTTTGCCGTGGCGGAGTCACCACGGCCGATTGATTCGGCAACGGCGCTGTTCCATACGTCTGCCAACCGGTCGGAACTGCAATTGACACCCGAAAGTCACTTTGCCGGCTATGCCCTTTGGGACGATGGCAGCCAGCTAACCACCACATTTGAGCCATGTTTCCGAATCGTGACCCTGGAAAAATCCGATGAACCGGCCTGTTTTACCATGAGCATGACGATAAAATAGCCATCTGCCTTGTCGGCCCGGCTGCCGTTTGGCCCGATTTATCCCGCCACTCTGAAATCAAACCGGCTTTACCGAGGCAACAAGACCACGAGGCGCAGGGGAGATTGACAGATGAAAAAACTGATCCTGATCGTCATGACGGGCGTATTGTGTTCCGGCCGGGGTCAAGAATGGTCTCATTCCTTCAAGGATGCAATGACGGCGTTGCCGCCGGCTTGGCAATCCGAACAGGTCTATGTCAACCGGGCGCCGGCGCTGCTCTTAAATGGCGAAAACCGGAAGCCCGATTTCGGAAACTATGTCGGGCATAGTTTCTACCTTTTCAAGGCGGAAGCACAGAAACTGGCAAACCGGAAACTTTGCTTCCTGGCCAAAGTGCGCCGTCTGGAGGGGCACGCCCCCCTGCAGATCGGTTTCCGGATTTTCGGCAACGGCAATCAATTCATGCTGGGACGCTCCATGAACGCCGAACTCGTCCAAACGGAGCAATGGGAAAACATCTCCTTCAGCTTCGCGGTGCCGGAATTGGCCGGGATCGAAAATCTGAACATCACCTTGGGTTTCCAGCAGGACGGCGCTCAAAACAACTGCTTTGTCATTGATGAACCGGAACTGCGCCTGGCGACCGACGGCGGCACCCGGTTGCAACCAGCCGACAGCATCGGCATGGCTGCATTGCTGGATCAGGACGAACTGGTTCTGGTCAGCAGGGGAATTCCTCAATTTGCCATCATTCTGGGACCAGAACCAGATGCGATTGCGCAGTATGCCGCGCAGGAACTGCAGGAGCATGTTCGCCTGGCAACCGGACAAACCGTGACCATCAGCCAGGAGCAGAATTTTTCCGGGACGGGAATCTGGATCGGCGACAATGCCATGAGTCGCAAATACGGGGTCGCGCCGGCGCTGCTGCCCCTGGAAAATTGGCTCCTCGCCCGTGTCGGCAGCGCGATTATCATTGCCGGCGGGGAATTGCCCGCTACCCCCGCCGGCTCGATTATTTCACGCTCGACAATACCGCTGGGAACTCTCTCGGCCACCTACGAATTTCTCGAACGGCTTTTCGAGGCGCGCTGGTACTGGCCGGGGTCGCTGGGCACTGTCGTCCCCAAGGCCGATGACGTTCGTCTGCGGCACCTCTTCGTGACCGGCGCCCCCGCCTACAGCAGCCGCTCCCTCTTTTATGATCTGCCGAAGCATGATCCGGATGTCACGGCCCGTGACACGCTCATATGGCAACGGCGCATCCGCATTGGCGGTTCTGAACCAGACCCCATTGGCATGCATTCGTTTCAGGGCTGGAGCCGGAAATATGCCAATCACCCGGAATACTTTGCCTTGCAGGCTGACGGCAACCGTAAGGTCAATGAGGTTGCCGGCACCCATCTGTGTTTGACGAACCCGGATGTGATCGAACTGGCGGCCAAGGAGGCCATAGATTATTTTCGCGCCAATCCCAATAAACTTTTTTTCGCGGTTATGCCTGGGGACAGCAACGACCTGCACTACTGCCGCTGTCCGGAATGCCAGAAACAGGTCTCGGCGGAAAAAGGACGCTCCGGCATGCACTCCAACGCCGTCTGGGGATTCGTCAATGCCGTGGCCGCCAAGGTCGCCATCGCCGCGCCAGGCAAATACCTGAAATGCTGTTCCTATGCCGATTATACCCGCCGACCGGATTTTCCCCTGCAAAACAACATTGCCGTCACACTCTGCTTCGGGACTGTTCCACACGGCAGCCTGAATTACAAGTCTGCTTGGCGGCGGCACCTGGATGAATGGCGACCGACCGGCGCCAAACTGTATGTCTGGGAATATTGGAACAGCGCCCGCTACGGCAAGGGCGTGCACGGGGCCCCGGCCTTCTTTCCCAGGCAGCTGAAAGAAATTCATCTGCTCGACCGGAACCAGGTCAGCGGCCGGGTCATTGAATTGTCGGATATCAATTCCGAAGGCCAGGGGGTGAACAGCTGGGCTGATTGGATTTATGACGTCCAGAACCTTTATTTCAGCGCCCGCCTGATGTGGAATGCGAATCTGGATGTGGACGCCGAACTGGCGGCGTTCTTCCCCGCCTTCTACGGTCCCGCCGCCTCGTTGCTGCGGGAATTCTACGATCACATGGAACTGGCTTGGACACGTTCCTGTTATCACGCGGACGGGCACCAGGTCTGGGACTGGGAAGTGTGCTGGCAAAAAACCTACCCGCCGGCGTTTGTCGACCGGATGATGGGCTTGTTGCGGCAGGCGGTAGAGGTCTGCGCCGGCCAGGAGCCTT
>JAKLHU010000158.1 GCA_022709995.1 Verrucomicrobiota bacterium
GATAACCCACGTGGGTAATCGGTCACCCATTGATCGTTGAGCCATGACCCAGTTACGCCAGACTCGTTATCGGTCACTCATTGTCACTGACAGCCACAGCCGTTGGGCGCGAAATGCGGCGTGCCCCCTCGACCGCCGAGGAGCGGCAAAATCTCGACGCCCGAGCGCCGGGAGGCTGTCATGATGACTCTGAAGCAGGATAGGCAGATGCCATGGAATACGCCTCGATGGGGTGCGCGCCAAAGCCCGGCAAAGCACAAAATCATGATGAAACCGCCAGAGGCCATTTGAACCATGGCGTCTTGAAGGCTATTTTTCCGGCGACGTTCAGAAATCCGGCCCACCCACCCAAGGGGGCCCCCACCTAAATTTGTCGCGCGCGAGGGGGGATGGACAGCCATGTCAACGTGGTGATGGCCGGATTGGCGGCTCGTGTCGCAGAGGTGCTTTTGGGTTGGCGTCCAGGTTATTGTTTCCGGCCGTCATGGCCGTGGTTGGGGCTTTGAGCCTCGCTTCAGGATTCCGGCAGATGGCAGGTCCAGGTGTGGCCGGATTCGAGTGTATGGACTGGCGGGGCCTGGCGGGGGCAGACCGGCAGGGCTTGCGGGCAGCGCGGGTGAAAAGGGCAGCCTGACGGCGGGGCCGCCGGCGAGGGCAGGTCGCCGGTCAGGATGATGCGCTGGTCATTGTTTCGGCCTGGCCGGGGTATGGCGGAGAGCAGAGCCTGTGTGTACGGATGGCGAGCCGTTTCCATCACCTCGGCCGTGGCGCCGCATTCGACGATTTTGCCCAGGTACATGACCGCCACCCGTTGCGCCATCAGCCGGACGACGCTCAAGTCATGCGAGATGAACAGGTACGCCAGGCCGTGCTGCTCGCGCAGATCCAGCAGCAGGTTGATGACCTGGGCCTGCACCGAGACGTCCAGCGCGCTCACCGGCTCGTCGCAGACCAGAAAATGCGGCTGCAACGACAAGGCCCGCGCCAGGCTGAGGCGTTGGCGCTGGCCGCCGGAAAATTCGTGCGGATAGCGGAGCAGGCAGTCGGCGTCCATGCCGACGGCGGCCAGCAGTTCCCGCGCCGCTTCGGCGCGGGTCCGTCCCTGGAGCAGCCGGTGGTGGGCGAGGCCTTCGGTGACCAGCTCTTGGACGGTCATGCGCGGGTTGAGCGAGGAAAACGGGTCCTGGAAGATCATCTGGCAATGGCGCCGCAACTGGCGGCGGGCCTGGCCGGTCAGGGTTCCGAGGTCCTGCCCATGGAAGACGATCCGCCCGCTGGCCGGTTTTTCCAGGCCCATGAGGGCGCGTCCCAGGGTCGTCTTGCCGCAGCCGGACTCGCCGACCAGCCCCAGCGTCTCGCCGGCCTGGATGGTGAGGGAAACGCCGTCGACGGCCCGGACCTGCCCGGCGACTCGGTTCAGGATGCCTTTGCGAATGGGAAACCACACGCGCAGATCGTAGACTTTCAGCACTAGTTCAGGGGCCTCTGTCATGGCGGCGGTGGCCTTAAAAGTGGTTCCAGACGGTCGTCGACGGATGGTCCTGGGCGGCGATGGTGAGTTCGATGTCCGGCCGGGCAATTTTGGCCAGGCCGCGCCGGGCCGTTTTTTCCACGATGTCCGGCCGGTTGCATTCCTGGCTGAGGTGGGCGAGAATGATATTTCTGGTGCAGGAATCGACGACTCGCTGCAGGAGTTCCACGCAGGCGTCGTTGCTCAGGTGGCCATGTCGTCCCATGATGCGTTGCTTCAGTGGCCAGGGGCGCTTGGAGGCGGCCAGCAGGTTGAGGTCGTGATTGCTTTCCAGGACAATTGTGTTGCATTGGCGCAGCTGGTATTCAACGGTGCTTCCGGCATAGCCGAGGTCGGTGACGACGCCGATTTTGCAGGGCCCGCAATGCACCACGAAGGCCACCGGGTCGTTGGCGTCATGCGGGATGGAGAACGGCTCAATGTCGAAAGAACTGATTGAGAAGGCGCCGCCCGGGGCAAACAGCGACAGCTGGCCCAGGTCGGCGTCGCGGTGCCGTAGGACATCGGCGCATTTTCTGGTCATGTACACCGGCACTTGGAAATGGTTGGCGCAGACGCGCAGGCCGCTGATATGGTCGTTGTGCTCGTGGGTGACGATGATTCCCCGGATCATGGACTCGGGCAGGCCGGCCGCCTGCAGGCGGCGCCGGAGTTCTTTGAGGCTGAAGCCGGCATCGACCAGGATGCCGGCGCCGCCGCAATGGATCAGCAGGGCATTGCCGTGGCTGCCGCTGCCGAGAACGGTGATTCCCAATGGTTCAGTCAAACAGGTCATGCTGGCATGGTCTCTAAGGTGTAGGCGCTGGGGTGACGGTCAGGGTTCGAGGATGCCGGCGGCTTCGAGCAGGTTCTGGGCGACGGTGGCGCTGGCTTGGGTGTTGTTGCCGAGGCGGCTGACACAGTCCCGGATGCCGTCGAGGACGTTCTGGCGGCGCTGGCCGCCCGGCATGATGTCAACCAGGGCCGGAGCCAGTTTGGCGGGGGTGGCGTCATCCTGCAGATATTCGGCGAAGACGAAGCGGTTCGTCACCAGATTGGTGATGGAGACGAACGGCAGCTTGACAATGCGTCGGGCCAGTTTGCCGGTCAGCCAGCCGAATTTATAGGCGACGACGAGCGGCAGTTCCAGGATGGTGGCTTCGACGGTGACGGTTCCGCTGGCGGCCAGGCCGGCGGCGGCGCGAAGCATCCAATGCCGGGTGTCGCCGACGGTGACCGTCACGGCCGGGACATGGTCCGGTGGCCGGGCCTGGATGATGTCCCGGGCCAAAGCCGCGCAAGAGTCGCGTGGCAGCGGCATGACGAAGCGCCATTCCGGGTGCTGCCGGTGCAGGGCAAGCGCCGTGTCGAGGAAAATCGGCAGGTGGTGCCGCAGTTCGGAGGCGCGACTGCCGGGCAGCAGCAGGATGAGATTCTGGTCGCGCGCGGCGGTGGTTTGGCGGAGCGGCGCCAGGATTTCCAGCAGGGGGTGGCCGACGAAGCGGACATCGAGGCTGGTGCCGGCATACACGGCCGGCTCGAAGGGGAAGATGCACAGCAGCCGGCTGACGTCGCGGGCGATTCTGGCGACGCGGTTCTTCTTCCAGGCCCAGACTTGCGGGCTGATGTAATACACCACGGGTATGCCGGCGGCATGGAGTCGCTCGGCCAGGCGCAGATTGAAGCCCGGGTAGTCGATGAGCATGACGGCGTCGGGCCGTTCGCGGCATGCGGTTGCCGCCATCCGGTTTAGCAGGCGGACGAAGAAAGGCAGGCTTTTCAAGACTTCGACCAGGCCGACGACGCCCAGCTCGGTGGCGTCGACCATGAGGTCAACGCCGGCGGCCCGCATTTGCGTGCCGCCCATGCCGGTCAGGCGCAGGTCCGGTCGCCGCCGTCGCAGCTCGGTGGCGACCCGTGCGCCGTAGCCGTCGCCGGATTCCTCGCCGGCCATGATCCAGATTGTCGGTTGACGTGATGTCATAGGGTGTCCGGGCGGAACGGTGACCGGAAAAGCAGAGAAGGGGGCAGCAACGGCCGCTTTGCTGCCAAGCGACTCCTTAATGTATTTCCGGCCGGACGGAATGTAAAGCGGCCGGTCTCGGAAAACAGCGCTCCGGCCGTCGATTTTCGCTGCGCGCCGCGGCCGCTGCCGCTGGGATGGCCGAAGCGGTGCGGGCCTCCGGGGGGGCGAGGCGGAGGCTTTCTGCAGGAAGAACGCGCATTGCGGCGGTGGAAAGCGGGCAGGGGCTGGAAGCCCGGGTCGCCTCGGCCGGGTCGCCTCGGTCGAGGCGTCTCACCCGTGTCGAAGCGGTGCGGGGGCCTTGGGGAACCAGCCCGGGCGACGTCACCGTTCAGTCCCTGGGCGGGTACGCGAAGTCTTTGCGTTCGATGACGAACAGGGCCTGGTCGGCCGTGATGTTGTAGTCATTTTCCCCGATGACGTAGTCGAGGACGTTGCCTTCGACCAGGGCCCAGGCCTTGACAATGGTGATGTTGTCTTTTTCCGTCCAGTCGATGAAATCGGTGATGCTGCACAGGTGGATGTTCGGGGTGTCGTACCAGGTATTGGGGAGCGACGCCGTCACCGGCATGCGGCCGCCCAGGCTGAAGGCCAGCCGGACGCTCCAATGGGCGAAATTCGGGAAGGAGACCACGCCCCAGCGCGCGATGCGCAGCATCTGGTGCAGTGTTTTCAGTGGGTAGTGCAGGGTCTGGAGGGTTTTTTCCAGGACGGCATACGTGTAGCATTGGTCGGGCAGGGTGCCGAGGAAGCGCTCCAAGTCCTCATGGCAGACCGGCATCCCGCGTTCAATGCAGCGGAGGACGGCTTCGCCATCCCGGTCGACGCCTTGCAGGACAACGTCATGCTGGTACGAAAGCCGCGCCAGCAGGTCGCCGTTGCCGCAGCCCAGGTCGAGAATGCTGTCGTTGGGCCGGACCAGCGTCTCAATCAGCGGGTCTTCCCATCGCTTCGGGGCATGCGAGCCAAAATCCTTGCCCGAATTGATGAAATCGACGACGCGCTGGTACAGGGCCGGGAACGTGCTGTCGCTTGACTTCACGCCGACTGCCTGCAGAAAGGCCTCCACGCCGGGAAGATGCTTCAGCGCCTCGGTTTCAAGGCCGCCCTCCGGGGGGCGTTGGCGGGTCTTGCTTTTCATTTGTGTTGCCCTCCCCGCAGGAATTGGCGCCGGGCCAGGGTTGGCGAAAGCAGGAAGGCGCGCAGCATGCGCCCCACGGTCTTGGCTTCCACCAGAAAGGCGTCATGGCCATAGTTGGATTCGACCTGCATATAGGTGGCCGGGATGCGGTTGTGCAGGAGCGCCGTGACGAATTCGCGGCAGCATTCCGGTGGATACAGCCAATCCGAGGAGAACGACACCACCATGACTTCGGCTCTGATTCTGGCGCAGGCGGCTTTGAGGCTGCCGTTGCCCCATTGCGTGCCGTCGTAGTTGTCCAGCATGTGGGTGATGTACAGGTAGCTGTTGGCGTCAAAGCGGGCGACGAAGGACTGGCCCTGGTGTTGAAGATAGCTCTCGACCTCAAACTGCTCGTCAACGCTGTTCGACGAATTGTCCCGCCCGGTCAGCCGGGTCCGCCGGCGGCCGAATTTGTCTTCCATGCCCTGGCCGGACAAGTAGGTGATGTGGGCCAGCATCCGGGCGGCGGCCAGGCCGTCATCCGGCTTGGCCTGGTCATAGTAGTCCCCATTGTTGAATTTGGCATCGGCAAGAATGGCATGCCGGCCGACGACGTTGAAGCCAAGGCCCTGGGCCGACAGCCGCGGTCCGGCCGCCAGGATGATGCATTTCACGACGCGTTCCGGATAGGCCACGGCCCATTCAAAGGCCTGCAGGCCGCCCAGGGAGCCGCCGCAGACCGCGTACAGCTGTTTGATGCCGAGGTGATCAAGGAGACGCGCCTGCAGGCGTACGGAGTCGCTGACCGTCACCCGGGGAAAGGCCTGGCCGTAGGGCTTGCCGGTGGCCGGATTGAGGCTGGACGGGCCGGTGGTGCCGTAGCAGCTGCCCAGGATATTGACGCAAAGGACGCAGAAACGGTTCGTGTCGATGGCCTTGCCGGGTCCGATCACCGTATCCCACCAGCCTGGCCGGTCGAGGCGCCAGGGGCGCCAGGTCGGGCTGGCCGTGGCATCCCAGCCCGCGACATGGGCGTCGCCGGAAAGGGCATGCGTAATCAGGATGACGTTGTTCCGGTCGCCGGCCAGCTCGCCCAGCATTTCGTATTCGACGTCAATCGGG
>JAKLHU010000159.1 GCA_022709995.1 Verrucomicrobiota bacterium
GCGAGGATTAACCCCACGTCGATGAGCGCGACGCCCCACGCGATCGGCTGCAGCTCGGCCCAGAGCCGCTGCGGATCGTTACTGCCGGCGGTGATCCGCACCACGTCGACGAGGACGCCGTCCTTGCGCAGCGCCGCGTAGACGTACGCGCGCTCGCCGCTCTGGTAGACGAACGGCGGTCCGCGCAGCGCCGCGACGATGCCGCCATCCGGCAGTGCGAGGCCGAGCAGCAGCAACGCCGAGACGGCAAAGCGGACTTCCGCCGCCGCGATCGGGTCGAGCCAGGCGAGGAGCAGATTGGCGTCGGTTTTCCGATGAGCGACGAGCCCTTGAGCCTGAACGCGGCGGCGCGCTCGGCGGCCGACCTCTGGCGGCTGAACGAGTCCCGGATGGACATTTTGCGGGCGAAGGGCATCCTGGATTCCTCCCTGGCCGAGATGCACGGCCGCTCCGAGGACATTCTTCTGGAAGCGGCCCGGCCCGACACGCCGCCGATGCGGCGGGAGGCGTTGGTGACGACGTCGTTCTGGGCCTCCCGGCCGGTGTACCAGAAAGTCCGGGCCATGCTGGACGACCTGGTGTTCGCGGTCCTGATTCTGCTGGGGTTGTCGGTGCCGTTTGCGTTCGCCCTGGAGCGGGTTCTGATCGGGGCCACCACCATCTACAAACAGATCTACTGGTTCGTCATCTTTTTCGCGGCAACCTTTCTGATTCTGTATTTGTCGCATCCGGCCTTTGCGATTGCCAACACGCCGATCATCATTTTCCTGGGCTTTGCCATCGTCGTGATGTCGGTCATGGTGATTTTCATCATCATGCGGAAATTCGAGTATGAGCTCAAGGCGATCCAAGGCATGACGGCAACGGTGCATGTCAACGACGTGTCGAACTTGAGCACCTTCATGGCGGCGATGCAGATGGGCATCTCGACCATGCGTCGCCGGCCCATGCGCACCGCCTTGACCGCCATCACGATCATCCTCCTCACCTTCACCATTCTGTGCTTTGCGTCCTTCGGCACCCAGTCCGGCATCGTCACCATCTTCGCGGCCCCGAATCCCGGCTACAGCGGCGCCTTTGTGCACAATGTCAACTGGAATCCGCTCAGCGAGGACTTGCAGGACATCATCCGCGGCCGCTGGCCGGAACTGACCGTCTGCCGGCGCCTGTGGGTGTCGCCGGCCACCCAGGACAATCCCGGGCTGCTGATGAGCCGCCCGGACGCGTCGCGGCCGGTGACGGTGCGCGGCATCCTGGGCATCGAGCCGGCGGAAATCGCCAGACGGCCTGATTTTCAGGAGCATTTCGGCGACCTGGAGGCAAATACGGTTCTGATCACGGAGGCCGTGGCCGGGGCGCTGGGCGTGGCCGCCGGCGACGAGGTGCTGCTGCGGGGTCGGCGGCTCCGGGTCGGCCGGCTGCTGGACGCCGTGCAGATCTCGGCGGCCAAGGACATGGACATGAGCAGCATCCTGCCGGCGGACTTCACCGAGGCGAGCTCGTCCTCGCAGCCGACGGCGGCGACGTTGGAAGGCAACGACGAGGAGATGGAGTCCATGTCGCAGCGCAACTGGGCGAGCCTGCCGGTCGACCAGGTCGCGGTGGTGACGGCGGACACGGCCAAGGCCATCGGCGCCTCGCTGTTCGCCCTGACCGTGTATACGGCCGACAGCACGGCCGCGGTGGAGACGGCGGAGAACCTGGCCCGGATCCTGCCGTTTCCGATTCCAGCCACTCGCGACAACGGCGTCTACCGTCACCTTCTGGGCACGGTGTTGAAGGCCAGCGGAGCCCGCGACCTGTTTTTCCCGATCGTCCTGGGCGGCCTGGTGATATTCGGAACCATGCTCGGGTCGGTGGCGGACCGGAAGAAGGAAATCTACACCTTCAGCGCCCTTGGCCTGGCGCCGCGGCACGTGGCGACGCTGTTTTTTGCCGAGTCGATGGTCTATGCCCTCATCGGCGGCCTGGGCGGCTATCTGCTGGCGCAGGGGACGTTGAAGGTGCTGGGGGTGGCTTCGGAATACGGCCTGCTGCGGGTGCCCGAGATGAACATGTCGTCGACCAATACGATTGCGACGATTCTGATTGTGATGGCGACGGTGCTGGTCTCGTCGGTCTACCCGGCGATCAAGGCCTCGAAATCGGCCAATCCTGGCCTGATGCGGACGTGGCGTCCGCCGGCGCCGGTCGGCGACCTCATGGACCTGGTGTTTCCGTTCACGGTGTCGCAGTACGACATCACCGGGGTGGTGTCTTTTCTGAAGGAGCATTTTGGCAACCACACCGACACCGGCCTGGGGCAGTTCATGACCAGCGAGGTGAAGCTGGTCCGGGAGGCCAACGGCGACCTTGGCCTGGATGCACGCCTGGCTCTGGCGCCGTTTGACCTGGGGGTGAGCCAGACCTTCGTGCTGCGCAGCACGCCGAGTGAAATCCCCGGCATTGACGAGGTCCGGGTGCTGCTGCACCGTCTTTCCGGGCAGCCGAAGGACTGGCAGCGCCTGAACAAGGTCTTCCTGGACGACCTCCGGCAGCAGTTCCTCATCTGGCGGTCCATTCCGCCCGAGACCATGGAGCACTACCGCCAGCAGACCCTGGAGGCCCTGCCAAGCCTGGGCGGGCTTGGCGATGGACGCCGGCAAGGGTGAAGAATTGCCCCCCGACGGCCGCGGCGCCAGGGGTGAAGGACGGCCCGCAAAACGATGGCAGCAGGATTGAAGCGAAGCAGCACGACGATATAGAGACACCACATGGAACACCGAATTGACCGCGAGCTTGACGAATTCAGGCGCATCATGGAAGTGCCCTCCACCTTTGAGGAGGGTTTTCGCTGGTCGGCGCTGTTTGGCGCGATTTTTGTCGCCCTGCTGATGGTGCCCGGCGCGATTTACATGGGGCTTCTGGCCGGCACCGGCATCGGTTCGGCGGCGCAGTGGGTGACCGTCATCCTCTTCATCGAAGTCGCGCGCCGGGCGCACCGCTATCTGAACCGGTCGGAAATTTTCGTGTTGTTCTTCATGGCCGGGTCCATGATGGGCGCGGCTACGACTGGCGGCCTGCTCTGGCAGCAGTTCTTTGCCCAGAGTGATGCGGCGGCGGCCAACGGCCTGGTCGACCAGTTGCCGCTTTGGTGGGCGGCGCCGATCGAGTCGGATTCCTATGCCCAGCGGACTTTTTTCCACCTTGACTGGCTGCCGGCGATTCTGATGATGGTGTTCGGGTCGTTTGCCGGGCAGCTTTCGAACGTCGTTCTCGGGTACGGCCTGTTCCGCGTCGCCAGCGACATGGAGAAGCTCCCGTTTCCAATGGCGCCGGTGGGGGCGCAGGGCATCATGGCGATGGCCGAGGACATTGAGGCCAAGGACGCCAAGACGGCGGAGGATTCCTGGCGCTGGCGGGTGTTCGCGATTGGCGGGGCGCTGGGCCTGGCTTTCGGCGCCATCTACCTTTTCCTGCCGGTCATCAGCGGCGCCTTGACCGGCACCGCCATCCAGATTTTCCCGATCCCGTTTTCCGACTTCACCGGCCAGACCGGTTTGTACCTGAAGGCGGTGGCGACCGGCATTTCGTGGGACTTTGGCAACATCATCACCGGCATGGTGATGCCGTTCTATGGCATGGTCGGCAGCTTCATCGGCCTGATTGTGACCGTGGTCGCCAACCCCATCCTGTATAATCACGGCATCCTCAGCAACTGGAAATTCGGCGACGACACGGTGTCGACGCTGTTCAAGAACAACATCGACTTTTATTTCAGCCTGCACATCGGCATTGCCGTCGCCATTGCCCTGGCCGGGATTTACCAGGTCGCGCGCAGCGTGGTCAGGAGCCGGCGGACCCGCCGGGCGCCGGCCGGCGGGTCCAAGCGCAGTTCCTGGAAAGACGTCCCGCCCGGCCGCGGCGACATCGGCGGCTGGGCGATTCTGCTGTGCTATTTTCTGGTCACCAGCGCCTACACGGCCGTTTCGATCGGGCTGTTGATGTGGCATCATGGCGGCTGGACGACGGATATCCGCAACGTCCTGATTGTGCTGTTGATACTCGGCTTCTTCTACACGCCGCTGGTCAGTTATGTCACGGCGCGGCTGGAAGGCATGGTCGGCCAAGTCGTCGAGGTGCCGATGATCCGGGAAGCCGCGCTGATTTTGAGCGGCTATCACGGCGTCGCCGTCTGGTTCCTGCCGCTGCCGATCGCCAATTACGGCACCATGACCGTGTTCTACCGGCAATGCGAACTGACGGGGACGAAATTCACCAGCATCTGGAAAACCAAGATCATTCTCTTCCCGTTGATTCTGCTCAGCACCATCTTTTTCATGAATTTCATTTGGGGCCTGGACCAGATTCCCTCGGTGGCCTATCCGTTTGCGCAGCGGATGTGGGAGCTGAACGCGGCCAACAGCTGCATCATGTATTCCGCGACCATGGGCGAATTCTCCATGTTCGAGCAGGCCTTCAACATCGTCTACCTTGGCTTCGGGGCCGTATTTGGGGTCGTTCTTTTTGGCGGCATGCAGTTGCTGGGGGCGCCGATCATGCTGACGTATGGTGTCGTCCGCGGTCTGGGACAGAGCCTGCCGCATTCGATCCTGCCGCAGTTTGTCGGCGCGCTGATCGGGCATTTCTACTTCAAGAAGCGCCTGAAATTGAAATGGCGCCAATACATTCCGGTCGTCGCGGCCGGCTTTTCGTGCGGCATGGGTCTGATTACGACCGTCGGCGTCGGCGTTACTTTTTTGAGCAAGGCCGTCATCAAGCTGCCGTTTTGAGCGGCGGGACAGTTCTCGGGCGACCGGTGCTGGCAGACACAGAGAAGGGGACTGCGGATATGAGTCAGGAAATCCTGATCAGAGTCAAAAAGGTGAACAAGGAGTTCAACCTCGGCAAAGCGGTGGTGCACGCCCTGCGTGACATCAACCTGGAGATTTACCGGGGCGAGTATTTGTCGATCATGGGCCCGTCTGGCTCTGGCAAAAGCACCTTGTTCAACATGATCGGGGCCCTGGATCGGCCGACCTCGGGTCTGGTTGAAGTCGCCGGGGTCGATCTGACCCGGCTGACGCCACGGCAGCTGGCGCATTTCCGCGGCAATCACATCGGCTACGTCTTCCAGGCCTACAATCTGCTGCCCGCGTACGACGCTATTTCCAATGTCGTTTTGCCATTGCTGTTCAGCGGGGTCGAACCCGGGCGGGCGCATCAGCGCGCCGTCGAGGTGCTTGAAATGGTCGGTCTGGGCCATCGCCTGACGCACCGGCCGGACGAGATGTCCGGCGGCCAGCAGCAGCGGGTGGCCATTGCGCGGGCGCTGGCCAACGAGCCGGCGATCATTTTGGCGGATGAGCCGACCGCGAACCTCGACCTGGTGACCGGCGAGGAAATCATCAACCTGATCGCCGATTTGTCGCGGCGGTTGGGCGTCACCGTGGTGACGGCGACGCATGACCACAAAATGCTGGCGACGTCGGATCGGATTTTGTGGATCAAGGACGGCGGCGTCGACCGCCTCGAACGCCGCGAAGACCTGAATATCAAGATCGGGGTGGTGAAGTGACCAAGGCGGTACGAGACCCGGGGCGCATGACGCCGGCCTCCGTCGGCGGAACGGCGCCCGCGCTGGCCAGGGTCGTTCGGCGGCGGAACGGCGCCCGCGCCGCGACCGCCGTCGGCCGCGGGGGGCTTTAGGCGATTTCGGCTTCGTATTTTTGCATGGCGGCGATTTCCCGGGGCAGGTGGGTGTTGTAATCTTCCCATTTGATCCATTCCC
>JAKLHU010000016.1 GCA_022709995.1 Verrucomicrobiota bacterium
ATCCTGACGGGCGACCCTTACCAGATCGACAACCCATACATCGACGCCGAAAACAACGGCCTGACGTACGTTATCGAACGCTTCCGTGGCGAACGCATCTCGGCGCACGTCACGCTGCAGCGCGGCGAACGCAGCGAACTGGCCGAAACCGCCTCCGCCCTGCTGTAGATAAAACCGGCCTGGAAGGAAAAGCCAGGTGTTGTGGAAGAGGAAAAGGCAAATGAAGCACTGCCGCCACGCTCTTCCACCAGGGAAAAGCATCACCGCCAGACCTGACGCGACTTGGCGATGACGCGATCAACAGGCGACACGGCTTTCCAGTGCACTCCCCGGCCGAAAGTCTGCGGAAGGTGCTTGGCGTTGGCTGGAGAAAGGAGCGCTATGAACTTGTCGCACGCGGAGTTTCTGGCTAAACGACGGCATGTCATTTTGCAGGAGGATACGGACTCTCCGACGGCCTTCACCCTGGCCAAAGACGGCTTTTCGCAGTGGCTCCAGGACCGTTTCCGCCATTTCGAGCCGTCTGCCGTTGCCTCGATCGTCTGGGACATGGGCTTGGAATCGGAGTCCTTCCGGACCTGGCAGCGCGGGCGCATCCGCCCTTTGCGCGATGATTATGTCCCGGTCGGCGAATGGGGCCGGCAAGGCATCGACTGGCTCGCCGAAGGCATGGCGGCCGCCAGTTCCCTGGGCATTGAATCCTTCTGGAATCACCGCATCTCGGAAGTCGACCTGCCGCACCCGCTGATGACCGCCAAAGACCTCTGCGTTCCCCATGATTCGCCCCGCCGCCTCAACCCCTTCAAGCAGGAGCATCCCGACTGGCTGCTCAAAACCTGGTGGCCCCAGGGACTGTGGAACCTCGCCGTGCCGGAATTGCGAGCCCATAAAGTCGCCATCCTCGAGGAACTGCTGACCAACTACCCCCTGGCCGGGATTCAACTTGACTTCGCCCGCCACACGCCTTGCCTGCCGCCCGGGCAGGAATGGGAACAACGCGAACACGCCACCGAATTCGTCCGCCTGGTCAGACGCATGATGCGCACCATCGAAAAAAACAGCGGCCGGCCGCTGCTGCTGCTGGCCCGAGTGGCGGAAAATCCCGCCGGCGGCAACCGCGACGGCCTGGATGTGGAAACCTGGGTGCGGGAAGGACTGCTCGATGTGCTGGTGCCGGGCGGCCGCGCCACCGCCATCGACTTCCAATCCTACCGCGCCATGCCCGGCGCGGAAAACATCGCCATCATCCCCAGCCTGGACGGACATCATACCCCCGCCGGATACAACGGCCTCCCCATCGAATACCTGCGCGGCGTCGCCACCAATTTCTTCGCCGGCGGCGCCGACGGCATCTCGCTTTTCAACTGGTTCATCGACCGGCCGATCCATCCCGCCAAACGCCAGTTTCTGGAAGAATTGGCCGATTGGCCGGCCATGCGCGGCAGGGCGACGTTCTATGCCGCCGAACGCCGCGGCGAATATCCCTGGGCCGGGAATTACCTCTATCGCTGCGATGACCGCCCGCTGCCGGCCCTGGCGCCAACGGACACGCCGCTCCTGGTTCCGGTGGTCATCGTCCGGCCCGAACGCCCGGCCCGGCTGGACATCCTGGCGACCGGGTTGTCAGCGCCAACCGACCTGACCGCGGTGACTCTCAACGGCGTGCCGCTGGCGCCCAGCCATTTCGACCCAGCCCGCTGTGACCAATGGAACACGTTTAACCACAAAGCGGCGCCCTGCTTACCGTGCATCAGCTTCTCGCTGGACGGAATGTCCCTGGTCAGCGGCGAAAACACGGTGGCAATTTCCCGCCGCACCAAAACCAACCGGGACATCGTGGTGCAGGGACTGGAAATCCACCAGGCGACGTAATCACCCGGTTGCCTTTTCGGAACCCGGGCCCGCTGAATGATTTTGGCAATCGCTCCCGCCCCTTGGCCCGGCTGCCAAAAAGGCCGGCGACGCCAGAAAATCATCCACAACAAAAAAAGCCTCCCGGCGAAGTCCGGAAAGCTTTGAAGGTATTGGCTGGTGCGCGCAACGGGATTTATGGGCGTAATTTAGCCTAATTTATATAATTTTTATACTAATTAGGTCGTTATTTCCATGGGCCGCCCCATCCCCATCAGCCCAGGCGACCCGCATGAAAGCCAAAACCAAGCCGCTGCCGCCGCCGGAGGACGTAAGGAATCTGCTGCTCATCGGCAGCACCTGGTATGTCCGAGCCCTGATTCAAGGAGCTACTGTAAAGCAGACCCTGCGGACGTCAAGCTTGGCCGTGGCGCAATCGCGGCGGACGGGTAATCGGTCAGCCATTGCATCTGGCGGCCATAATGGCCTGGCGCGCCAAGGTGGCGGTACTGCTGGCCACCATGATCAACATCAATCTGCCCAAAGGGAAGACACGCGTCAAGGCCGATGCCCTAAATCCGTATGCCGCCCGGCGGCAAAGCAATGTAATGGTGATCAGCCGGGAAGAGGCGACTGAGGTATTCAAACAGATCGCCGCGCAAGGCAAAAAATGAAAGGCCGTATCCAAACGCTTGGACACGGCCTCGGAAGTCACTTATAATCATTCACCAAGACAACCGGACATGAGATAGACCATCTCCAATGTTTCGTCGCGCCGTCTCTTTTCCTCCGCCATCTCCTTGCCTTCCTCCAGAGTTGGCAAATATTCGACTACGACCTCTCTGTCTTCATCATATACTGCCTTCCATTCGCCCTTGAGACCCTTAGGCGCGCCAACCAGATCAAGGAAGACACGCGTTTGCATCTCTTCTTCGGAAATCCACTTCAAGTATCCTGGCGTCTTCGTATAGCAATTGTTTCCAATCCAGTAATTATACCTGATGGAAAAAAGCCCGAAGAAGACTTCCACCCTCACTATAACTTTTATTTGAGCATTATCCATGGCTTGCTTCCTAACTTAGAGGCTGGCAAACATCATGTCATCACCCTCAGATCACCGGGCAAAGGATGAAATAGACTAATAGAAGTAATAGACGTCGTCATCGCCCCGCTGGGCCCTGTCCTGCCGCTCCGCAATCTCCGGGGGCGGGAAGTACTTGGGGACAACATTCTTCTTCTGGTCGAAAACCGGCTTCCATTCGCCCGCGCGATTCAAAGGCGGATTGCACAGTTCCATTTCGACATGCTTTTGCATTTCCTCTTCAGACATGTTCTGAAGCCAGTAGGGCGTCCAAACGACCCAACCAAAAATTTCGCTCAGGAATTCCACCTTGTCACCCCACCATCCGAAGGCAACTCTCATCCTCGCGATTCTTTTATTATCGTTGTCTTCCATGCCTTGCCTCCGTCGCTTGGCACCCTCCATGCATTGCAACCATCCTCACTTACAATGTAATACAACCATGGCAAACATCAAAGACATCGCCGCCGGCATGACTTACGTCAAGATCATGGTTGACAATTCCGAGCTCGCCACGGGGCTCAAAAAATCCAAGGGCATGGTGAAGCGCTTCGGCGACGTCTGCGCCTCCATCGGCTCGAAGATGACCGCCACCGGCGTCATGCTCGCCGCGCCCTTTGTCAATGCCATGCGCATCTTCACCCAGTTCGACGACCAGATGCGCATGACCAAGGCCGTGACCGGCGCCACCAACGACGAATTCGACTTGCTGATCAAACGTGCCCGCCAGATCGGCAGGGACACGGCCTTCTCGGCATCCCAGACCGCCGCCGACATGACTTCGCTGGGACGAATGGGTTTCTCTTCCAAGGAAATAGACCGCGCGACGCCGTCCGTGGTCGATTTGGCGCTGGCCACTGGCACCGACCCGGCCCAGGCGGCCGACATCGCCGCCAACAACATGCGTGTCTTTGGCATGCGAGCCACGGATATGACCACCGTCGCCGACGTATTGACCGTTACGGCAAACTCATCGGCACAGACCCTGTATGACTTGGGCGAAGCCCTGAAAATGGCCAGTCCCCTGGCCGCCGTCGCCGTGCTGATACCCGGCCTGCGAGTCATGGATAAACGCCTTACAGCGAATCCAGAAGAAAACAAACCATGCACGTAATCAACATCAGGAAAAGCACAGTTAGGCCAAGGACTGTCCGATCTCGCTTTTGGTCTTCGGTCAATGGCGCCTTGGCCGGCTGTAAAGTGGCTGGATTCTCAATCGTGATCTGAATCTTCCGACCATCTTCAAGTTCGATGGTCTCCTGTTTATTTTCAGACAAACGAATATATGGCTTTCGCTTGTATCCACCCATTGCAAATGCTGGAAAATCAGCTGGCATGACTCACCTCCATATAACCAAACGGAAAATTTTATGGCCGCGTTTGCATCAATCTTAGCAGGAAAAGCGACGATTTCAATAACTGTTGACGGTTCCAATATAAAACCCGGGTTAGAAAAGGCAGGCGGTTTTCTTGCCAATTTTGCGGCGACAAGCACCAATTTATTACAATCCTTGGCGTCCGGTCATTATCTTTTTCAAAACATCATCCGCCCCATCATTGACCTCTACGCCTAGTTCGACGATCAAATGCGTGTCGCAAAGCCGCCCAGCAGCTCATATAGGCGATGTCCCGCGACCGCATGCCGTGGACGGAATCCTTGAAGTTGTCGTAGTCAATCGCTTCGGCCTCGGCCTGGACGATTCGGGCCCACAAGGCGCGGCTGAAGTCCATCCGGTATGGGTAGTCGTTGCCAGGCGTATGCGCGACTTTTGGCGCCACGGCATGAGCGGTGCAAAGGCGCTCGAGGTCGCCGACGAAACGCCCCGGACATGGATGACGCCGACGTTGTCCAGATGCTGGACGGCGGAGAAAAAGCCTGACTTGCAAAACAGCCACATGGCGGGCCTCAAATCATGTCGGGTGAAAGCCCCTGCGCTTCCAAGTCGGCCAGGGTCAAGGGCTTGTTCTGTTCGTATGGGATGTCCATCGACATCAGCGGATAAAGGGCGTTTTCCTTGAGCAGGTAATTGACGGCCTCCAGGCGAGTAGGGACCTTAGTCATCGCCTTGTCGCCGCGGTGATAGTAGTGGTGCATGACCATCAGGACGCGAGGGTCGGTGGTGATGGGGTTCCCAAACGTCATGTCGATATAGACACCGTTCTTTTGAATGTATTTTTTATACTTGCCAAGCTCATCGTCAAAGGCATCTTCGTATGGGTAAAAGCAGGATAGCCCTCTACGTAATGATTGCCAGTTATCGGTCGGCATGAACGAAATCCCGTCCGCACGAAAATAGGGTGATCCGTCTGGATTAATTAAAATCTCCAGCTCGCCCGCGTCTTCACAGACCGGATTACTTTCGCCCATAAATTCTTCCACAGTCCATTTCATAGTAGCGTTACTTTAACTGTTTTTTTCAAATTGCAAGAATTTAATACGGAAAGGAGCGAGCGGCGCATCATCCTTGACACTCCCAAGGAAAAGAGCTGGAATTCCATGGGTGTCGGCGTTGAATTCATTTTCACCGTCGCCAAGGAACATCCTGTCGTTTTTGCGCGGTCAGCATGGCCTCGGCCTCGGTGAATGTCAGGAGAGCCTCGAACACGGGTTATCCTTGGGTTTGGTCGTCGCCCGGATCGGAAAGCTCGGCGGTGGGGAGCTCGACCAGCCGCGGTCTTCGCCAGCGCTCTGATCCAGCCCGCCGCGGGGGCCTCGTTGCCGGACAGCGTCTGGTGCTCGTAGTCGACCACTACGTCCTTGCCGCGCTTGGCAAAGTCGGCGATGACATGATCGGCGGACTCCTCGTCGAAGGCGAACCGGCCCATCTCCTCGCCCTTGGTGAAATCGTTGTCGCCATAGCGCACCAGCAGGAACTCGGACGGCGGGACTTCCGGCGGCGTCTGGGCGCCGTCGGAAAAGCCGATGGGCGCCAGCGCCATCGTGTCCGCCGCCGCGTCGCCCAAGGCCAGCATGTCGCTGTGTCTGTTCATATTATTGCCGCCAGCGTCAACTGATTTTTTCCCCAGAAAAGAACTTGACAAGGCCCAAAAGCCGTCTATGGTAGTTGCCACGGCACCTCGTAACACCGCGGATATCCGGAAACGGTAACCTGCTTTCGCCTCGAGGTGCCTTTTTTATTACAAACCACTTGACATCCGTAAAAAGCAGCTTATGATAATGATTGGGTCCACCATACTCTGGATGTCCTCCTTCGGGAAGCTCCTGTCTGCGGTGTGGACCCTTTTTTATTTGTGCAACCTTACGTGATGCAACTGGCATGCCTGGGGCCCGGGGCCTTTAAGCCGATGGACAATAAATTGCACTCCACGCACCTTACCGTCGATTTTCACCTTCGCTGCGATACCGAATGTCGCCCCGACGTGCGGTTTGGTATTCGGCAAAAGTTCAACCTTGCCGTTCCTCAAGACCTCTCCCAAGGCTTTAGAGTCACAGAGCAAAGCCTCTTTCATTGGGCCTGAATACATCTTCATCGAGTGGCGCATCCCAGCCGATGTGACTATTATCTCCCCAACAGCCTTATTCTTGAAGTCTACACCCTCGTGCTGCGTCAGCGCGTATTGGACTTTTCCACCCAGCTTCAAGCCCCTCCACCCTTCTGGCAGCGAGGCGGTTGATACGCTCGCCATCTTCCCATAATCAAAGCGGCCGTCGGCCTTGCGGGGCTGGCCGTCGTAAAAGGCGCTTACTTGGCCGCGCCCCGGCGCCGCCAAAAACCGACCGGCAGGGCGCCGTTGAGAAAGCCAGCCAGAAGTGCACCCTGCAGCGCATCCTCGAAGGCGCGCGCGTCAAACTGGTCCATCACCCCGGGCAGCGACGCCAGAAAGGCCGGCCCGCGCTCCCGGAACTTCGCGACCAGCGCCGGGTCCGCGGGGTCCAAGTCGCCGAATGACTTCCGGATGGCGGCGTCGATGGGAAGGCGCCACGCCGCCAGAGCGTCCTCGTCCACCATCCGGCCGAGGGTCGCCCGAATCAGCCGGTCGCCGGCAGCCGACACCCTGCGGCCCTCGTCCGTCATGGCCGTCTGGCCGTCTTCATCGTCGTCAATGTCCTCGTCGCCGGCCTTCTTGCCGGCCGGCGAGGGATCGCCCATGACAAAAAAAGCCCCCGGCTGGCTTCGCGCTCAGCGGGGGGGCTTTCTGTAAACAAGGAGGTAAATTAAATGCGACAATGCCGTTTGGGACGGCATGTTTATTGTCCAACTTTTGCTGCCGGTGGCGAGTTATCTTGACACGCTTTGACAACCGCCAAAACTCACTTATAGGCACAAATCGCGTCTCGCGGCGGGCTAGAGTTATCCAATTCCTGGTACTCGGGGCGGGATTTGAACCCGCACGGATGTTACTCCACTAGGCCCTCAACCTAGCGCGTCTGCCAATTCCGCCACCCGAGCCTCTGAATCGTTATTCAAAACACATCATACTTTACCCGCATTTCCGCCGTTTACAAACCGCCATGCCGCCTATTTGCGGCAAAAAACTGGCAACCCCGCCAGGATTCGAACCTAGACTAAGTGGACCAAAACCACTTGTGCTGCCATTACACCACGGGGTTCCCGCAAAAACGACTTTAATATAGTTTCCCGGGCTGGCTTTTCCACTGCGGGCAGAGGATTTTCCGGCCGCCCCCGTAATCGGTCACCCATTGATAATGGCGGTCCTTGTGGCCTGGCGCGCCAAGGTGGCGCCTCAGGCCCTGAGGCGCTCAAGCGTTGACTCATCTATCGCTCAATTCTCAATCACTGACCGATAACCCGCCCCCGTAATCCCTCGCTCTTGGATAGCAGCAGGGTTGTCTCCGATAGTCGCGAAGTGACTAAAGCCTCAGCAGAGCCGCCGGGGTCGGTGCAGCGAACCGGGCAGAGCCCGGCCGCTGCACACCGGGGTAATTCCTCGCCCGGGCAACATAGACGGAAAATCATCGGACGCCGCGGCGATGACCGCCTTATTCCGAGACCACGTGAGGATGACTCAACTTTTTGCTGTAAGGCGCTGCATCGATGGTTGGCGAGCACAGGCCGAAAGCCCACGTCACCTCTCTCCCGAGCCGCTTCGGCGTCATTCCTCTGCCGGCGGTGCAGACGCCATGCACGCCCTCCGTCCATTCACCATACTGATTTTGGCCGGCGCCGTTCGAGTTCGGCCTGCGCCGCCGGGGGCAGTTCCGGGAAAAAGTCCAGCCCGGTCAGCGCCTCGAGTTCGTCGATGGTGCACAGCGCCTGGTCCAGGCTGGATGGCGCCGGGGCGTCGTGCCGGAAACGGAAGGCGATAGCCCGCAGGCGCCCGCAACGCTCATCCACCACGATCTTGTAAAAGGACTCAGGAATGGGAATGCCGGACGGCAGTTCGCGGATCAGTTCCGGATTGTAGACGGGGCCGGCGATGACCCAGATCTCCTGGAAGCGCCCGGTGTAATTGATTGCTTCGCGCAATTCCAATTCGTTCCAGACGCCGGCATTGAGGTCGTGGCGCTGCGGCACGATGTTCGACATCAGGAACGTCTCCCGCTGCGCTTCCGGGCCATGACAGCGGCCGAGGCCGAAATTCGGGGCCAGATGGCCGCGGTCAAAACCGCTGCCGGTGTAATGTTCCGAACTGACTTGGGCGACCGTCCGCAGGTCGGTCATGAATTCCACCGGCCGCGGTCCGGCCAGGTTGTCCCGGCTGTCGAACAGACGATACGCGACCCAGGCCGGATTGCGGCGCCGTTCATCGTAGCCGACCCAATACGCCCGGTTGCGCAATACCCGCAAGGCGCCGGCCGCCGGCAGGCCGCCGTACACGGTCGCGTTGCCCGCGCCGACTTCACAGACGACGCCGTCGCCGCGGTAGAGCTGCCAGAAATCAACCACCATTTCCAGGAAAGTGGCCTGGTTCTGGCGCCGGACATAATTGCCCCAAAGATGCTTGACCTCGGCCTTGCGTTCGGCCGGCTCGAAACGACGCCAATACCAACCCGCGCCGGCAGCCAACAGCCCCAGCAGCACCGCCAGGCCAAGCCACCGCCATTTCCGGCTCGAGCCACCCGGTTGGCCACGGCGTTTCCCACGACTGCTCCGTCCTGACATGCCGCCGTCCTCTCTGGCTCAATCCCGACTTGTCATCCCTGCAAAAAGAGACCCCCCAGGGCTGGGAGGTCTCTCGCAATCATGCCGGCAGTCCTGGCGTACGGTCGCCGTCACCCGGCAATGGTGCTCTCAGGCCTGGGCGGCGGCTTCCGCAACGCATTCAACCGCGGGAATCACGTTGATCTTGTTGCGGTTGGTCTGCACAAACTCGACAACGCCGTCGCACAGCGCGAAAATCGTGAAATCACGGCCCAAGCCGACGTTGCGGCCCGGATGGAACTTCGTTCCGCACTGCCGGACGATGATGCTGCCGGCCGTCACGGTCTGACCGCCGTAGACTTTCACGCCGCGGTATTTCGGATTGCTGTCACGACCGTTGCGGCTCGATGACTGACCTTTCTTGTGTGCCATGATGTCACTCCATTTGCCTTATTGGTTACCATCTGATCAATGGACATTGATTCATTGAGAATGAAGCCATTAAATATAACTTCAAACCAGGACAATGCAATGCCGGACCGCAAAAAACGCGAAATTTTCGTAATCGGTCAGCCATTTCGTCTAGCGGCCGTAGTGGCCTGGCGCGCCAAGGTGGCGCCTCAGGCCCTGAGGCGCCGAGGCGTTGACTCCTCTATCGCTCAGTTATCCATGGCTGACCGCTGACAAATTTTCCCCTTCCGGCATCGACGCCGTGACCGGATCCGTCATTTCGGGCGGGTTCGGAGCCGGCGTGTCCACCCACCCAACCCCGGCCGGCAACCGAGTGAACTCGGCCCGGTCAGGCCGCGTTCCCGGCGGCCCGGCCGGCAACCGTGCGCAAGAAATAATCATGCACCCGCAAATCGCTGCTGAGTTCCGGATGGAAGGCCGTGCACAGCATGGCGTCCTGGCGGGCGGCCACGATGTGACCGTCAACGACCGCCAGGATCTGGGCCTGGGGGCCGACGGCGCTGATGTAGGGCGCCCTGATGAAAATCATCGGAATCACCCCAATGCCGGCAAATTCGGCCTGAGTGCTGAAACTGCCGAGCTGCCGACCGTAGGCATTGCGCCGGACGGTGATGTCCATCACCTCGAAATATGTTTTCTCCTGATTGTCGGCGCGGGCCGCCAGCAGAATCAGTCCGGCGCAGGTGCTGAAGACCGGCATCCCGCCCTGAATCATGGTTTTCAGCGGAGCAAACATGTCCAGTTCGCGCAGCAGCTTTCCCATGACCGTGCTCTCGCCACCCGGCAGGACCAGACCGTCCAGATCCGGCGTGATGTCAGCCCGCTGGCGCAATTCGACGCCAGTCACACCTAATCGCGACAACGAGGACAAATGCTCGGCAAACGCCCCCTGCAGAGCCAGAACGCCAATCTTCATCGGTTATTTACCCCTCTCCGCCATCAGCAGCGCGATTTCCTGTTCGTTGATGCCGACCATGGCTTCGCCGAGGTCTTCGGACAACTCGGCCAGCATCTTCGGGTCACGGTAATTGGTGACGGCCTTGACAATCGCCGCCGCCCGCTTGGCCGGGTTGCCCGACTTGAAGATGCCGGAGCCGACGAAGACGCCCTCGGCGCCCAGGAGCATCATCAGCGCCGCGTCGGCGGGCGTCGCAATGCCGCCGGCGGCGAAGTTCACCACCGGCAATTTGCCGTTGTCGTGCACGTACTTGACCAGGTCGTAGTCGCAACGATGTTCCTTCGCGGCCTGGTATAGCTCGTCGTCACGCATGCTCTGCAAACGACGCATCTCACTCATGATCAAACGCATATGACGAACCGCCTGAATCACGTCGCCGGTCCCCGGCTCGCCTTTCGTGCGGATCATCGACGCTCCTTCGCTGATCCGGCGCAGGGCCTCGCCCAAATCCTTGGCGCCGCACACGAACGGTACGTCAAAGCACGTCTTGTCAATATGATAGGTATCATCCGCCGGCGACAAGACTTCGCTCTCGTCGATATAGTCGATTTCAATCGCCTGCAGAATCTGGGCCTCGGCGATGTGACCGATCCTGACTTTCGCCATCACGGGAATCGACACCGCCTTCTGGATGCCGCGAATCATGGTCGGGTCGCTCATGCGCGAAACGCCCCCCGCGGCCCGGATGTCGGCCGGAATCCGCTCCAGAGCCATCACCGCGCACGCCCCGGCCGCTTCCGCGATTTTGGCCTGCTCCGGCGAGCTGACATCCATGATGACGCCGCCCTTCAGCATCTGGGCGAGATTCTTGTTGAGTTCATAACGGTCTGACATGGTTCTTGCCTTTCTGTTCTTTTCGTCGCTTCGCTGCCAAAATCCGCACACTTCCGCTTCACACCTGGACATCCTTCCCGGAAAGACTGCCGGCGGCGGCAAAAAACGCCACGCCGCTTGATTCCACACCTGAATGTCATTATTATAATATGGCTGCTGTTGGCATTATTGCAATAGCTGTTTTTGCTGTTTTTTTCAATGCCAGTGAGGTGGAAGCATGCAGTGGGAACCTATCCAAAATAACGGCGATCTGCCCTTGTACGAAGCCGTTTATCAAAAGATCAAGGCGTCGATCCGGAATCGCGAGCTGTCCGGGCGGCTGCCGTCAAAGAACCAGGCGGCGGCGTTGCTGCAGGTCAGCAAGGTCACGGTCGAAAGGGCCTACGAACAGCTGAAAACGGAGGGCTACCTGCGGGCGAAGCCGCGTTCCGGTTTTTTCGTGGCCTTCACGGCCGGCCAGCCGCCGGTCGCCAGGCCGGCCGGGCCAGTCCCTGACCGCGAACCGGCCAAGCCGGAGGCGGAGTATGATTTGAGCACCTACGCGGTGTCGGCCGATGCGTTTCCCTTCGCCACCTGGAGCCGGCTGATCCGGCAGGTGCTGGCGGGCGAAGGCGAGAAACTCCTGCGCAGCACGCCGCCCAAGGGCATCCGGATTCTGCGCGAGCAGATTGCGAGCTACCTGCAGGCCTACCGGGGCATCTATGCCGATCCGGAGCAGGTCCTGGTCGGCGCCGGCACCGAATGGATGGCGAGCCTCTTCATCCAGCTGCTCGGGCCGCGCCAGCGTTTCGCCATTGAAAACCCGGGCTACCGGAAGATCTGGCGGATTCTGGCCGCCCACGGGATGGAAATCGTCAGCATCCCGATGCGCAACGACGGCATTGACTTGCGCGAACTGGAGCAGACCCGCCCCGACGTCGTGCACATCACGCCCTCGCATCATTTTCCGCTCGGCATGGTCATGCCCGTCCAGAAGCGCACGGCCCTGCTCGCGCTGGCCGAAAGCCAGGACTTCTACATCATTGAAGACGACTACGACAGCGAATTCAGGTTCCGAGGCCGGCCAATACCGGCTTTGCAGGGTCTGGACAAGGCTGACCGCGTCATCTACATCAACACCTTCGCCAAAAGCCTGGCGCCGTCGCTGCGGGTGAGCTACATGGTTCTGCCGCCGCCGCTGCTGGAGACCTATGAGAAAAATTTCGCTTTCTACTCCTGCACGGTTCCCGGCTTCGAGCAGCACGTGCTGGCCAGATTCATGGGCGAGGGCCATTTCGAACGTCACCTCAACCGCATGAAGGCCGTCTACAAGGCGAAGCACGACGCCCTCGTCGCCGCCCTGGAGCAAAGCGCCCTCCGGGACCGGCTCCGCCTCGCCGGCAAAAACGTCGGCCTCCACTTCCTCCTGCGCCTGGAGGGCCGCCTGAGCGAAAAGCAGATGGTCGACCGGGCCCGACAATTCGGCATCGCCACCCCCGGTCTGTCGGAATTCTACAGCCAG
>JAKLHU010000160.1 GCA_022709995.1 Verrucomicrobiota bacterium
CGCCTACCATCCTCCGAGCCTTCGTTTATAACATCGATATTGGATTGATTAGCATAGATGGTGTCTGAGGGGAGTAATACGATGTTATCAAAAAAATAGGTATTGGTGTCGACATCGCCAAAATCGTCGTCCGCGCCAACACGGAGGACGAGCTTCTGGAGGCCTTCCGGACCACCGTGCTCCTGAAGAACAACTTGGCCGTCCCCTTTGTTCATCTTTGCAATGGCAAGTTCGCCCGGCTGCAGCGCTATCTGGCGCCCATGCTCGGAGCGACGCTGACCTTTGCCTTCCGCGAATACAGCGCCTTTGCCAGCGGCCCCCAGCCGATCATCCGCTCCGCGAGGGCCGTTCTGGACGAATTGAACTGGCACCAGGACTACCCCGTCGGCGGTTGAACGCCGGCGGGCGAACCCGTCGCCAGGCAATTCAGGTAGGCACCCCAGGCTCTGGGGCGCTCAAGCGTCTTTTCGCCCAACGCCCGGCTCGGCGAATCGGCGATTTTAGCCGCCTGGCAAATGGCCATTTCTGGGTAGTTGCGGCGAGCCAGGCCAAGCCCGGTCGCTGCACTCTTGAGATTTGCCAAATTCCAGCCCGGCTTCCAGCCCGGGCTTGCCAACCATCGACACAATGCATTGCTTGGTAGAAGCTTGGCTTATAGTCATGGCGCCGCGGCACCGGGCCACCCCCGCCGCGCGGCCGGAGATTTCCCGGTTCGGCTGCCTGGGCGTGGAAAGGTCCCGGCGTGCAGCGATTGGGCCTCGCCCGGTCCGCGACGCCGGTTGCAGTCGCTGCGGTTGCTTTACAAAAATGTAAAATTAGTGGATCTGGATAGATATTTTTTGTAAAGGGCTGCTGGCGCTTTGAAGGGTGCGTCGGCAGCCCTTTGCCTTTGGCATGGGATTTGCTTCTATTGTAGACCGGTCGGCATGACGGTCATTCGAACAAGGAAGCAATGAGCATGGACGAATCGGGACGGCGGGGCCGGGTCATGAGTTTGCCGGAGGATTCCGGCCTGTACAGTTTTTCGCATGAGCATGACGCCTGCGGCGTCGGGCTGGTCGCGAACCTTCGCGGCCGTCGCAGCCATGACATCATTACGCGTGGCATCACGGTGTTGAAACGGCTGATGCACCGCGGCGCAGCTGGCGGCGACCCCGAGACCGGCGACGGCGCCGGGATTTTGTTTTCCCTGCCGGATGCCTTTTTCCGGCGAATGCTTCCCGGTCGCCTGCCGGCGGCCGGGCAGTATGGGGTCGGCATGTTGTTTGGCGGCGAGGGCGAGGAAGACCGTCTGGAGCGTGTCGTCGCCGGGGAGGGCGGGCGTATCCTGGCTTGGCGCGAGGTGCCGTTGGTGCCGGAAGCCCTGGGGACGTTGGCGCGGGCAACGTGTCCGCGCATCCGGCAGCTGGTGGTGAGCATTCCCGGCGCCGGCGAGCAGCCCGGCGTTTTCGAACGCCGGCTGTTCGTCCTCCGACGCTGCCTGGAAAAGGCTCTCCGGGATGGCTACTTCGCCAGTTTTTCCAGCCGGAGCATTGTCTACAAGGGGCTGATGCTGGCGGCTCAGATCGACCGGTTTTATCCTGACTTGAGCGAGCCGGATGTCGTCAGCGCGCTGGCGGTCGTGCATCAGCGCTACAGCACGAATACGTTCCCGACTTGGCGTCTGGCGCATCCATACCGCTATCTGGCCCACAACGGCGAGATCAACACCCTGCGCGGCAATCTGAACCAGCTGCGCAGCCGGGAGCCGTACTTGGCCAGCCCGGCCCTGGGCGCGGATCTGGACAAAGTGCTGCCGCTGATTGACGAAAAGCAGAACGACTCCGCCTGTCTCGACAACATGCTGGAACTCTTGGTGGCGGCCGGCCGCACGTTGCCGCACGCCATGCTGATGCTGATGCCGCAGGCGTGGGGCGTCAACTATCACCTCGGGCGGGACGTGCGTGGTTTCTTCGATTATCATTCGGCGCTGTCCGAACCCTGGGACGGCCCGGCCGCCATAGCCGTCAGCGACGGCGTCAATGCCGGCGCCATGCTCGACCGCAACGGCTTGCGGCCGGCGCGCTACACGTTGTGCGACGACGGTTTTTTCGTCCTCGCCTCGGAAACCGGCGGGCTCGACTTGCCGCCCGAGCGGGTCGTGCGCAAGGGCCGTCTCGGCCCCGGGGAAATCATCTGGTGCGACCTGGAAAAGCACCGGCTGATTCATGATGCGGAATTGAAGAACGCGATTGCCCGGCAGCGTCCCTATCGCCGGTGGTCGGAGGAAAGCAGGATCACGGTCAGCGGACTGTTTGATTCCGTCAACGCTTCAGCCGTGCAGGCCAACCTGCCATCGCGCCAGCGCCGGTTTGGCTGGACGCGCGAGGACGTGGACGTGATTGTCAAGGAAATGGCGGGTTCGGGTCATGAGCCGCTGGGGTCCATGGGGAATGACGCCGCCCTCGCCGTGCTGTCGGACCGGCCGCAGTTGCTGTACAATTATTTCAAGCAGCTGTTCGCCCAGGTCACCAACCCGCCGATCGACCCGATCCGTGAGGAGCTGGTGATGAGTCTGACCACCTACATCGGCAACCAGGGCAACATCCTGTCGGATTCGGCCCAGCGCGCCACCCTGATCAAGCTGACTCGGCCGGTGTTGACGGACGAGGACGTGCGCCGCCTGTTGGCCGTGCATGAAACGCAGGTCTCCAGCGTTGTTCTCAGCCTCGGCTGGCGCGATGACCTGGAGGCCGCGCTGACGCGCTTGGCCGAACGCGCCGTCGCCGAAGTCAAGAATGGCCGCAACATCCTGCTGCTCAGCGACCGGCATCTGGAAAACGATGAGGTCGCGCTGCCGGCTCTGCTGGGGCTGGCAGCCGTCAACCGGGCTCTGGTCCGACAGGGACTGCGGCCGCCCATCGGCCTGATCGTGCAGTCCGGCGAAGTCCGCGAGATCATGCATTTTGCCTTGCTGCTGGGCTACGGCGCCACCGCGATCCATCCGTACTTGGCTCTGGAAACCGTCGCCGCCCTCACCCAAAACGGCCAGATCGCGCTCGATCCGGCGCGGGCGACCGAGAATTACATCCAGGCGGTCGACCGGGGCTTGTTGAAAGTCATGTCGAAAATGGGCATTTCGACGTTGCGCAGCTACCGTTCCGCGCAAATTTTCGAGGCGGTCGGTTTGGATGAGGGGTTGGTGCGGCGTTACTTCACTGGCACGGCGGCGCGGATCGGCGGCATCGGGTTGGAGGAAATCGCCCGGGAGGCGCGACAGCGGCAGGCCGAAGCGCTTTCGCCGGAGCATCCCGGGCTGCTTCCTCCGGGCGGCCAGTACCGTTATCGGCAGCAGGGCGAACGCCATCTCTGGACGCCGGAGAGCCTCAGCCTGTTTCAGCAGGCCGTGCAGGAAAACAATCGGGAAAAGTACCGTGCGTATGCGCGCTTGATCAATGACCAGGCCGCGCACCTGTGCACGCTGCGAGGTCTGTTTGAATTCGTCCCTGGCAAGCCGGCGTCGTTGGACCAGGTCGAGGACGTCGATGCGATCATCCGGCATTTCGTTTCCGGGGCGATGAGCCTCGGGTCGCTCAGTCCGGAGGCGCACGAGGCGATTGCGGTGGCCATGAACCGTCTGGGTGCGATGAGCAATTGCGGCGAGGGGGGCGAAGACCCGGAGCGCGAACAGCCCGGCCCTGGCGGCGAGCGTCGCTCCAGCGCCATCCGGCAGGTGGCCAGCGGCCGCTTCGGAGTGACGATCAGCTATCTGGCGAATGCCCGCGAACTGCAGATCAAGATGGCTCAGGGTGCCAAGCCCGGCGAAGGCGGCCAGCTCCCTGGGCACAAGGTCGACGAGGCGATTGCGCGCGTCCGCCATTCCACCCCGCGGGTGACGCTGATTTCCCCGCCGCCGCATCACGACATCTATTCGATTGAAGACCTGGCGCAGCTTGTCTACGACTTGCGGGCGGCCAACCGCGAGGCGCGCCTTTCCGTCAAGCTGGTTTCCGAAGTCGGTGTCGGCACCGTGGCGGCGGGGGTGGCCAAGGCGCAGGCGGACGTCATTTTGATCAGCGGGCATGACGGCGGCACTGGCGCCTCCCCGTTGACCAGCATCAAACACGCCGGCCTGCCGTGGGAACTGGGCCTTGCGGAAACGCAGCAGACGCTGGTCAAGAACGGCTTGCGCGAACGCGTTCGCCTGCAAGTCGACGGCCAGTTGAAAACCGGCCGCGACGTGGTCGTCGGCGCCTTGCTCGGCGCCGAGGAATTCGGCTTCGCCACGACGCTGCTTGTCTGTCTCGGATGCGTGATGATGCGCAAATGCCACGACAACTGCTGCCCGGTCGGCGTCGCCACCCAGGATCCCGAGCTGCGAAAATGCTTCCGCGGCCGGCCGGAGTCGATCGAGAATTTTCTGCGTCTGTTGGCCGAGGAAGTCCGCGAATGTCTGGCTCTTCTTGGTTTCCGGTCTTTGGCCGAGGCGGTTGGCCGCAGCGACCGGCTGCGGATGAACGGCGCCATTGACTTCTATAAAGCGCGTCACCTTGACTTCAGCCGGCTGCTGACGCCGGCTGCCGGCGGGCCGGTGCGCTGGAATGGCCGGCGCCAGACGATTGTGACATATGATGACGAGCATTTGCTGCCGGCTGCCGCCCCGGCCTTGGAAAAGGGACAGGCCGTGCACTTGCGGCGGTCTATCGGCAATGTCGACCGGTCGGTCGGCGCGGCTTTGTCTTGCGCCGTCGCCCGCCGGCACGGACCGGCTGGCTTGCCGGACGGGACGATTGCCGTTGACTTCACCGGCACGGCCGGCCAGAGCTTCGGGGCTTTTCTGGCGCCGGGAATCACGTTCCGACTGGAAGGCGAGGCCAACGACCATGTCGGCAAAGGCCTGTCCGGCGGCATCATCGTGATGGTGCCCGACCGCCGTTCCACGTTTGCGGCCGAGGAGAACGTTGTGGCCGGCAACGTCATTGGCTATGGCGGCACCTCTGGGCGGATGTTCCTGCGCGGCCAGGCTGGCGAGCGGTTCGCCGTGCGCAACAGCGGCTTCACGGCGGTCGTGGAGGGCGTCGGCGACCATGGCTGCGAGTACATGACTGGCGGCACCGTCGTGGTGCTCGGGCCGACCGGCGTCAACTTCGCCGCCGGCATGACCGGCGGCATCGCTTTTGTGTACGACCGGAACAATGATTTTGACTTGCATTGCAATACCGGCAGCGTCGACTTGGAAACCGTCGTCGCCGGCGGCGAGGATGAAGGCGAGTTGCTGGCGCTCTTGCACGAACATGTTGATCTGACCGACAGCGCCGTCGCCAAACGACTGCTCAAAGACTGGGACAATCAACGCGGGAAATTCGTCAAGGTCATTCCCGTCGAATACCGCCAGGCGCGCCGCCGTCAGCGCCAGGCCGTCGAAGAATGAATTGCGATGCGCATGGCCAGGCGCCTCAACGAGGGTTAATGTGTAAAATGTGGTGATGAGCACTTGGTGTTGCCACCCGGAAGCGCTACGTTTCCAGCCTTCAGGCTGCCGTATGTAGTCCAGCCTTCAGGCTGCCGTACGTATGTAGTCCAGCCTTCAGGCTGCCGTAGGAGGGACAGGACCAATGCATTTCACTTATGCGTATCTCTGGCTGGAAACATGGGACCCATAGGATGGTGGCATGGGACGTATGGGACCAATACTCCTTGGCTTAGGGATTCGGTTTGGCTTTGGGCGACTGCAATAACGCCAGTGCCTATTCGTCCCATTGTCCTATGCGCCTTCCCATACGTCTCATA
>JAKLHU010000161.1 GCA_022709995.1 Verrucomicrobiota bacterium
GGCGCTGGCGAGATCGGCCCGGGAGTCGATCAACGTGCCGTCAAGATCAAAAATAAGTATCGGCAGCATGATGGGGTAGTAAAGGTAGTTAAAGAAGGAGGACGGGCGGGATATCGGCGCTGGCGGCCGTGGGGCGACGGCGGTTCAGACCAGGTTCTTGGACCTCGGGGGTGGATTGTTGCGGATTGCCGGCGGTTTCGGCACATAGGGGAGGAAGAGCCCGCGGCGGCGATAGGCGGCGACTTCAACCAGGCCGCCCGGCCGGTTGAAGTTCTGTTTGATCGCGGCCGCGTCACCGCCGGCCACGCGCTGGTAGAGGCCGGCGGCGACGGCCTGGTTGCGGGCGACGATCCAGAGGCGTTGCGTATCCCGGGGCGCCTGGAAGCCGTCCGGGATGCGGTTGACGGCGAGGACGGCGCCGCGCTGGCCGCCGGACAGCTGCCAGTAGAGCCGGAAGGTCGGGAAGTCGTATTCATCCGTCAGGACGACGGCATTTTCCATCCACTGCTGTTGCGCCATCAGGGAGGCCAGATGGCGCAGTTCATCGGCGCCGCGGTAATACTGCTGGACGAGGTTGTTGGGGGTGGCGTTCTTGCGGAGCTGGGCGTCGGTAACCGCTTCGGAGGCGCGTTCCCAGACAAAGCCGTTGGCTACGACCAGGAGGGCGGCGAGCGCCAAGGGCCAGTGCCGGATCGCGGTGAAGACGCGGCCGGAGAGCAGCGCCGCCAGCGTCAGAGGGGGGAGGAGGACCAGGAACACGCGCGGATAGGGCGCCTGGCCGGAGCGGGCGGCCAGGAGAACGGCGGCAACCACGGCGACGCAGCGGAGCGTCAAGGCCGCGACGACGGCGACGGGCGGCACCAGCAGCCGCGGCGGCCGACCCGAGCCGGCGCCGGCGTCCGGGCGGCGGCCGCCGCGGGCGGGGGCGGGGGCGGGGGCCAGGGCCAGGGCGAGAGCGGGGTCGAGGGCGGGACGCGGCGTGCGGGCATGACGCCGGCCGGCGCGCAGCGCCACGGCGCCGGCCAGGGTGGCGGCGAAAAACCCGGCATGCGCCAGCAAGGCGAGGGCCAGGTTGCCGGCCACCATCCACGCGGATGGCCAGCCACCCGGCTCGCGGCTTACCGCCAGAAATTTATCCCAGAGGGTGAAATAGTAGCTGAATCCGACGACGGCGGCCAGCAAAACGGGCATGGATTGCAGCAGGCATTGGGTGCAAGGCCGGCCGGCCCGCCAAAGGACGGCGGCGATCAGCAGGGCCAGGACTGGCGCCAGGATGACATTGCTGGGGATGACGATGGGCAGCAGCAGCATGGCGACGGCCACGATGACCTGCCCCGTCCAGCGCCGGCCGCCGATGACCTCGATGGCGCCGGACACGGCTGCGGCGGCCAGGGCCATGGTCAAGGCATAGCCGCGGACCTGGTAGGCATAGGCCGTGAAGACCGGGCTGATGGCCAGCAGCAGGCCGCCGAGGATGGCCAGCCGGTTGCCGAGCCAGGTGCGCCAGTGGCACATGACGAGCGCAATGGTCAGGGCGCCAAAAGCCATCGAGGGCGCTCGGAGGAGATGCTCGGCCGTGATGTTGAAGTCAATGAAACGGATCCAGAGCCAGTACACGGCCGATGACAGCATGTGGTTGTTGGCGACCGGATAGTTGCGGAAGACGTGGCCCAGCCCGCGCCCGCCGAGGTCGAGGACGTAGTCACCGAGGGTGATGACCTCGTCGTACCAGAATTCGGCCATGGCCCAGGGCATGACCCGGACCACATACACGGCCAGGGCAATCACCAGCCAGGCGCCGACAGACCCTTCGGAAAAGTCAAGTTTTCGTGTCGACATCGTGATCCGTTGCTGCTGGGGGTGGTGATGAAACGCCTTTCCGGCGGCGGCCGAACCGGGCCGGGCCTTGCCTTGCCCTGCTTCGGGCCGGAGTGGGGCGGCGGAGCCATCCGGTGTCGGAGTCGGAGCTGGGACCGGCGCGGGGGCCGCGCCGGCCGGCCGGCCGGCGGGCCGGCGGGCCGGCGGCGCCGCGGTCAGCTGCCCCGGATAAGCTGGAGGAATTCGAGGCGGGTCGCCTGGGAGTTGTGAAAGCTGCCGAGCATGGCGGAAGTGATCATCTTCGAATTCTGCTTCTCGACGCCGCGCATCATCATGCAAAGGTGCTGGCACTCCATGACCACGCCGACGCCTTCGGCGTTGATCCGGTCCTTGACGAAGCGGGCGATCTGCTGGGTCAGGCGTTCCTGCACTTGCAGCCGCCGGGAAAAGCAGTCCACCAGCCGGGCCAGCTTGCTCACCCCGTAGACCTTCCCATTCGGAATGTAGCCGATGTGGCAGCGCCCGAAAAAAGGCAGCATGTGGTGCTCGCACAGGCTGTAGACCTCGATGTCGCGGACAATCACCATGTGGTTGCATTCCTCATGGAAAATCGCGTCGCCGACAATGGCCTCCGGGTCCTGCCGATAGCCGCACAGCAGAAACGCCAGGCTGTCCGCCACCCGCTGCGGCGTGCCGCGGAGGCCTTCGCGCTCCGGATATTCGCCGAGATTGCGGAGGAGTTGTCGAATCAGTTCGGGGGTGTCGGTGTCTGGCATTTAGGCTCGTTCCATGAAAATGTCGAGTTGGCGCCGCCGTTCGGGCGAGAGTTCTCTCGGCCCGCCCAGCTGTGCGAGGATGACGGTTTGGCGGGCGGCGTTTTCCAGCACTTCGATGCGGTCGAAGGCCTCCAGGAGGCTGGCGCCGAGGGCGATGACGCCATGATTTTCCAAAACGCCGCAGGAGGCCGTCGCCAGGGCGGCGGCGACTTGGTTGGCAAGGTCGGGGGTGCCCATGAGGGCATAGGGAATGAACACGGGGTCGCCGAGAATCGCATATGCTTCCGCCGTCAGGTGCGTGTTGACCGGCGCCGGGGCGGCGCTGAAGGCGCTGGCGAAGACGGGATGGGCGTGGACAATGGCTTGGACATCCGGGCGCCGGGCGTAGATGGCCAGATGCATGGCCGTCTCGATGCTCAAAGCGAGATCCGGGGTCAGAGTGACGCCGGCGGGCGTCACCAGACCGACTCCCGCGGCGCTGATGACGGCCTTGTCCAGCTTGGAGGCGGTGACGGCGACCGTCCCGGCGCCGGTCCGGCAGGAAATGTTGCCGCCGGAGGCCGTCGTCAACCCGCGGGCATAGAGCCTCCGCATGTATTCGGCGACCCGTGTTCTTTCGGCTAGGGATGTCATGGTGCGGATGTCCTCTCCGGCGCCCCCGCGCGTCCATGCGTCCGCCGCGGGACCGCTGCGAATGGCCGCCGTTGCCCAGGCGGGCCGGCGGAGCCGAGACTTAGGAACCGTACAAAAATTAAATTTACACATGATGGTGTTTTATAATGTAGTTCCATTCAGGGTGGAAAGAGTGCCCAGTGATGGTTATGGCCGCGAGCTCTTGATCGCTGGTTTTAATTTTGGTTTCGTATTTTTTGGTGCTCAACTGTGCCTTGATTTTCAGGCCTGTTGTGGTGGTTGTGCTACCAATCAGGCTCACGATAACCTCTGAGGTTATCAGTGGCTTTCCCCGCCAGTTCATTGAAATAACTGAAAACATCCGATGTTCGATCTTGTTCCATTTGCTTGTTCCTGGTGGAAAATGGGATACATAAATGTCAAGTCCGGCCTCATCGGCGAATTTGGCCAGTTCCACCTTCCAGAGACGGTTACGGGAGCCATTGCTGCCTCCGCCATCGGCGTTAATATATAAGGAACTGGCGTCGGGGTACCGTTCCTTACCCATGTTTTGCCACCATTGCCGTATGCTGTCGACCGCGAAAGTGGCGGTGTCGTGGCTGGTCCCCACGTTTACAAAACCCTCATTAGTCACAATGTCGTAGATACCATAAGGCGTGGCGCGACCTTCATCTTTGATAAAGTCATAGACTTCGACTTTAACCGGAGACTTCGATGGACAGTACTCGCGACCAGCATTCTTAAAGTTTCCAATCAGTTCCTTCTTTTTTGCATCGATCGAGATGACTGGCTGCCCTGAGGCAAGAAATTCTGCAGAGGTGTTATAGATGTGCTGAAACTGGCCGTCTCGGTCAGGTGAATCGCCGCCCTCATGGGACTTCATGTTGGACTGCAGAGTATAGCCGAGCGATTCCAGAAGTCGACCAACGGTAACATGGCCGACCTTATAGCCTTGCTGTCCGAGTTCATCGCTGAGTTTGCGCAAACTTTTGCTGGTCCAGCGCAAAGGAGATTCCGGATCGCCCTTGGTATAAGGCTTGACTAAAGATTCCAACGCATGGATCAATCCAGGATCAACTGCCTCCTTGTTTTTGCGCCCAGCTCCTCCTCGCCGCTGTCGTGCAGGAGGTAATGATTCCTTCGCCGCCATCTCTTCATTCAATTCGTTCAGACCATCGTACAACGTAGGCCTCGACAGTCCACATGCACGAGCAACAAGGCTAATGCCACCGTGCCCTAGTTCGCGGGCAAGACCGCTGGCCACCAGCCGGAAGGCACGTTCACCAATCTTGTCACGCAAACCAGCAAAAAAATTGGTATAGTCAATTTCTGTTTCCATGTCAAAAACCTCCTTGCCTTGAACATGGAAACAATATAAGCACTATCCAAATGGATACAAGCCAATTACTGTAAACTTATTTTTTGAACAACTCCTTAGCTTAGAATTCGACCTTTGGCACGGCCTTGTCGGCCTCGGCGACCTCAAAATACTCGCACGTTTCCAAGCCGAGCAGCGAACCCGGGAATTGCTTGATCTTGGTGTTGTAGGCGCGGACGGCCTCGTTGTAGGCGCGGCGGGCGACGGCGATGCGGTTCTCGGTCCCGGCCAGTTCATCGCTGAGCTGGCGGAAATTCTGGTCGGCCTTGAGGTTGGGGTAATTTTCCACGATGACGAGCAGCCGGGACAAGGCGCCGCTGAGTTCGTTTTCGGTCCTGGCGCGGTCGGCGACCGTGCCGCCGCCGCCGAGCCGGGCCCGGGCCTCGGTCACGGCCGCGATCGCTGCCGTCTCATGGCCGGCAAAGCCCTTGACGGTGCTGACCAGGTTCGGAATCAAGTCGGACCGCCGCTTCAACTGGTTTTCCACCTGGCTCCATTCCGCATCCACGTTCTCGCGCTGCCGGATGATCCCGTTCTTGAACGACATCCAGGCGAAAAACGCCAGCGCGGCAACCAGCAGGAGCGCGACGACCACGGCGACAAACACAAGCAGGAATTTTTTCATGGCGGCCTTCCGTCGGTTATGGGTTGGTGAGCTGTTAGCTGTTAATTTTGCGATGGTTACTGATGACGGGCGTTTAATATAGTATCAAAGCGCCGGTTTCTCCAGTTTGGGGACGAAAAGAATGGCGATGACGAGGGCGGCGGCGGCGACGGCGGCGAAGGCCAGGTACATGGCGACGTAGCCGAAATGCTCGAGGACGACGCCGCCGCCGGCGCTGCCGAGGAAGCTGCCGAGGCCGACGGTGACGGCATAATAGATGCCCTGGGCGCTGCCTTGGAGGCGGTTGGGGAAGCTTCGGCTGACATAGGTCACGGAAGAGCAGTGGAAAGCCCCGAAGGTGAGCATGTGCAGCGGCTGCATGGCGACGACCGTCCAAAGACTGCCTTGGCAGCCGAAGCCAAGCAGGCGGACGACAGTCCCGAGCAGCCCGAGGACGAAGAGGTTGCGGATGCCGATGCGCGCCATGATGTTCCGGCTCCAGAAGATAAGCGGGAATTCGCAGACGGAGCCCAGCAGCCAGATATAGCCGA
>JAKLHU010000162.1 GCA_022709995.1 Verrucomicrobiota bacterium
GTGTTGAGCATTGATTACATCAAGAGCGACACGCGCCGCGATGTGTTCGTGAGTCAATGCCCGGAACTCGTCATCGTGGATGAAGCGCACACTTGCGCCCGTCCGAGTGGCGCAAGTCCCGGCCAACAGCAACGCCGTCATCGGCCAGGTCCCGGTCCACCGTGGCGACCAGCAACTCTATTTGCTGGAATGGGAATCCGACGGCATCCGCGGCGTCAATCACTACATCCTCGGATTGCCGCCTTTTGCCTTGAACCAGTATAAGCGCTGGCTGCCTCACATCCAGGGCATCAACCCGTTTGACTGGAGCAGCAACTGACCAGGGCTGGCCGCCCGGACCGCCCCGCCCAACGGCCACAATCCCGTTATGACTGACGCGTCATCATCATCACTGGACAACAGTCTGGAACCGTTCCTCCACCCCGGAGACATGGTGGAGAAATACCGCATCGAGAGCCTCATCGGCTACGGCGGCATGGGCGAAGTCTACCTGGCGACACACATGCTGTTGAACCGGCAATGCGCCTTGAAAATCCTGCCGCCGGCGATCGCCCGGCGCAACCCGAACCACAGCAAGCGCTTTTTGCGCGAAGCCAAGCTGGCGACCCGGTTCAAGCACCCCAATATCATTGAGGTCTGGGACGTCGGGCTCGATCCGGTCACCGGGGTCAACTACATCGCCATGGAATACGTGCGGGGACAGACCATCGCCGAATGGCTGACCGGCGGACCGCTGGAGGAAAAAAACGTCCTCATCATCGCGACCAAGGTCGCGGAAGTCCTGGAGGTCGCCCAGAGCCTGAACATCGTGCACCGCGACATCAAGCCCTCGAACATCATGATTACCTACGAGGGCGATGTCAAAGTCGCCGACCTGGGCATCGCCAAGAGCGACCCCGACAGCGCCGTCGGCGAGTCGGCGGTGACGCTCCAGGATACCGTTCTGGGCACGCCGTTCTATGCTTCCCCGGAACAGTGCCGCGCCGCCCACCAGGCCACCGTCCAGTCCGACATCTACAGCCTCGGCGCGACCATGTACCACATGCTGACCGGCGTGAAGCCCTATGCCGGGGAAAATTCCTTCGAGGTCATGGCCAAGGTCCTGGAGGAGGATCCGCCGCCGGTGCACAAGGTTAACCCGAAAGTGACCCTGGGCACGAGCCGGCTGGTGGCCCGGATGATGGCCAAGGAACCACAGGACCGCCCGGCCGGGCCGACCGCGCTGCTTAAACAGCTTGACGCCCTCCGCAATTCCATCTGGGCCCGGCACCCGCTGTGCGGGCAAATGGTCCTCGGCCTGGGCAGATTCGTCCAAGCCGCCGGCAAAACCATCCTGCGCCACCGCCGGAAAATCGCGGCCGCCGTCCTGTTTCTGGCGCTGCTGGGCGGCCTTGGCTTCGGCGGCAGGGCCCTGTACCGGCTGAGCCGGCACTACTGGGGCGGGAGCGCCGCGCCCGAAACGACTGCCGCCGCGCCCCAGCCGTCGTCGACCCAGCTCTCGGAAGCCCCCCCGGCAGGCCAAGCGGGCGAACCGGCAGACGAAGCCGCAGCCGCGCCCGAGACATATCCGCTGCCGGAAGCCGCCCGGCCGTTGTCCTGGCGCCTGGAAGCGGCGCTGAAACGCCTGGCCGGCCTGGAAGCCGAACTGGCCCGGGCGAACCTGCCGCCGTCTCCGCGCATCATCCTGCGCCGGCAGGTGCTCTTCCGCAAAATGCAGATTCTCGCATTGAGGGAGCAGGACGCCCGGCGCGAGGACGTGCTCGACGCCGGCCGTGGCCGCCCGGCCGCCGCGACCGCCGCCCTGGGCCGGGCCGTCGACGCCATGATTGCCGCCGCCGTCGAGAAGGATGCCGCCGGCCGGGCCGACTTGAGCCGGAAGCTGATCGATGCGCTCCAAGCCAGCGCCGGCAATCCCAACGCCGTCCTCATTCGTCTCCTCCACGCCGCTACGGCTGGCAAGGCCCTGCTGCTGGAGACGCTCTTGCCGCCGGCGAATGGGGCAGCCCCGCCGGCGGCGGCCAATCCCGAAGGCCCCGCCGTCCAGCCCCCTGCCCTCCTGGAGGAGCTTCGACAGCGCTCGGCCGATCTCAACCTGATCTCAGCCGAAGTGGTTGCCGAGACCTTGCAGCACAGCAGTCGGCTGCTAGCGGCCATCATCAACGATGGTTTGGAAAATGTCGACGGCACGGAACCCGGACAGTACCTGCTTGCCGCCATGCAACTTCCCGGTCCGGAGGCGGCTGCGCTCTGCCGAGATCTCATCCTGCTCAACTGCGCCGTCAACGCCCTCGACCTCAAAACGGGCCAGACTCCGCTGCATATGGCGGTTGCCCAGGGCCGTTTGGAATTGGCGGCCATGCTGGTCTACGCCGATGCCGCCGTCAATGCCTTCAGCCGAGACGGCCAGACCCCGTTGCAACTCGCCGCCGCCACCGGCAATCCACACCTGCTGGCCTTGCTGCAGGACGCTGGCGGCCAGTGAGCCCAGGAAACCCCAGAAACCGGAACCGCCGCCGAGATGACAGCCCGAGACAACGCAAAAGCCATTGCCTTGATCTATAAGTCAATTATGTAGGAGAAGAGCTTCATGAATCTGCGTACGCTGACGTCTGCCCTGGCCGTGTCCTGCCTGGCCTTCCTTGCCACCGCCCTGACGGCCCAGGAACCCGTCAATCTGGTGCGCAATCCCGGCTTTGAAGAAATTGGCGCCGACGGGCAGGCGGCCGCCTGGGGCGGCAAGGCGCCCTACTACACCGTCAGCTCCGAAACGGCCCGGACCGGGAAAGCCAGCCTCCATTTCTCGCACCAGGAGCCGAAGCCCTATGTGCTCTGCTCCCAGAGCATCCAGCTCGACCCCAAAAAATACTACCATTTCGGCGTCTGGGTGAAGTCGTCAGGCATGAAGGGCGACGGCCCGACCATTTGCGTGCAATGGAACCAGGGTGGCAAATTCCTGGGCGGCTCCTATCCCAGCGGCGTCAAGGACACCAATGGCGAGTGGCTGCTGGTGGAAGGCTACGTGCGCAATATCCCGGCCGCGGCGACCAGCTTTGACATCACCGCCTACTGCCGCCAGGGCAGCACCGGCGAAGCCTGGTTCGATGATGCCTTCCTCTATGAGTACATCCCGCCATTCCTGGGAGTGCTGACGACCGACAGCTACCGCCAGTACACCACCGGCGAACCCCTGACCGTCTTTGCCGCCGTCTCGCCCCAGGGCGATGTCCGGCCCGACGCCCTGCCCGGCATTTCCCTCCAGCTGCTGACGGCCGCCGGCCAAAAGCTGCAGACTTTCGCGCCGACGGGCGGCGACGAGAAGTCGCTCCGCTTCGAGGTCCCGACGGCCGATTTGGCGCCGGGCGACTACGTCGTCCGTCTCGATGCCGTCAACCCCGGCAACGGCCGGACCGAGTCGAAGCAGCTCACGATGCACCGGGTCGCCGCCCTGCCCGCCTGGAAGTCCTATATTGACCGCCATCGGCGCCTAATGGTGGACGGCCAGCCCTTCTTCCCCCTGGGCATGTATTTTGGCGGGGTGAGCGAAAGCGAGCTGGCGATTTATCGCGACAGCGCCTTCAACTGCCTGATGCCGTATTCCCAGCTCAAGCGCGAGACCCTGGACATGATCGAGGCCGCTCATGTCAAGGTCATCTACAGCGTGAAGGACTTCTATGGCGGCCATGCCAACCTGAAGACCCCGAAAGAAGCATCGGCCAAAACCGCGGCGGTCGTCCAGGCCTTCAAGGACCACCCGGCCATCATCGCCTGGTATATCAATGACGAATTGCCGTTGTCGATGATCGGGGAGCTGGCCGCCCGGCGCGACCAGATGGAGCAGCTTGACCCCGGCCGGCCGACATGGGTGGTGCTGTACCAGGTCAACGAAGTCCGCGACTATGTCCCCAGTTTCGACGTCATTGGCACCGACCCGTATCCCATTCCCAACCGCCCCCCGGCCATGGCCCTGGAATGGGCCCGCAAGACGACGGCGGGAACGTTCAACAGCTTCGCCAACTGGATGGTCCCCCAGGCCTTCAACTGGGCCGCCTACTGGAAACGATATGGCAAAACCGACGAGGAAGTCCTCGCCTGCCGGGCGCCGACCGCCGCGGAATTGAAGGCCATGTCCTGGATGTGCATCGCCGGCGGCGCCACCGGACTGATCTACTACTCCTGGTCGGACCTGCACCGCATGGACAAGCTGATCGCTGACGGCGGCCGGGCCTTGCGCCGCGACCCCTTTGAGGCGCGCTGGGCCGAAGTGAAAGCCGTCGCCGCCGATGTCAAGCGCCTCGACCATGTCCTCCTTGGCATCGAGACGCCCCTGGCCATCACGCCCGCCCCGGAGACGCCCGCCGAAATCGGCGTCCGTCTGTTCGGCAAGGACGGCGAGACTTGGCTCCTGGTCGTGAACGCCGACCACGAGAAAAACGCCACCGTGACCTTCGCCGCACCCCGAGCCGTCGCCTGCCTCGGTCAGGAATTGGGCGGCAAGCCGCCGAAAATCACCGGCTCGACGATCGTGCTCGAACTCGAACCGCTCGAAGTCACCATGCTGCGACTGAAGTAAATCCGAGCCGCCGGCGGGACGTTGGCAAAATACCCACCGAAAACCGCGCCCCTTGAGACGAGTCACATTCGTGGGTGCTCGACGTCGGCGCCCCAGGCCTCGGGGGGCGCCGGCTCTGGGGCCGGCGACGTCTTTTCCGCCAGAGGCGCCAAACTCCCGGGATCCGGATCGCCGGGCGCAACGTGCTTGACCGGTGCAAATCCGACGTAATCCGGCGCGGGTAGATTGCCCGCAAGCGCGTTATTCCGCAACCAAGCGGTTGTCCGGATGGGTGAAGACAATCGGCCGCAGGGGCGCGCCGAGCCGGATCGTATGGTCTTCAAAGACATCGCGCAGGCGCAGGAGCCAGACTTCGTCCGCCGTCGTCGGCTCGCGTTCGGCCTGCACGAACTGCATGCCGGCGAAGCGCGGCTTGCTGTCCCGGATGGCACCGGCCGCGTCGATCAGCTCCACCGCCAGCGGCTCGCCTAAAGAACTGGAGATCTGCGCCGTGACTTTGCGCAATCCCGCCGGAACCACGAAATAGAGGTCGCTGGCCGAACGGAACAGGTGCAGGCCGGTGCTGGCGCTGAAACCCCAGCCCGGCCGCGATGATTCGACGGTGACGGCATGGCCGTTGGTCTTGTAGGCGAACGTATAGACGCCGGTGCCCTTCGGCGTGAACGAATAGGTGAACACCTCCTGGTCGATCGTGAAACGGTCGCTGTCCGTCCCGTTGGCGTCGCGGATAATGACCGGCAGCCGGATCGGACCTTTCGCCTGCCAGACGACCTTGAAGGTGATGTCGACCGTCTCCCCGGCCCGAGCATATTGCACCAGCTCGACCGGCCCACGGGTCTGCGCCGTGTTGCCGGAAACCGCCGCGGCCACGGCCGGAACCAGCTTTTTGGTGTCGAGGACAAGGCTTTGGAAGGAACGCATTTCCGGATTCCCGCGATGCTTCGCATAGATGGGCGCAAAATCAACCTGCTTTTCCTGCCCGCCGTCATCCCGGACCGTGATCGTGCCGGCAAACGGCCGGATGGCGGCAACCCCGAGCGACATGATGTCAAAAACCGGCCGCGACAGCGGCTGCAGCACGACCAGGTTGCCGTTCGCGCCCTTCATCGCAGCGAACACGATCTTGCCGTCGCCCGCGGCGTAGACGGGCGTGCCCTTGGGGGCCGCGTAG
>JAKLHU010000163.1 GCA_022709995.1 Verrucomicrobiota bacterium
CCAGCAGGGCGGAGATGTCGCCGTTGCCGGTGAAGTCGTGCAGGGCCTTCCGGGCCAGGGCGGCGCCGAAATCTTTGAAGAGGTCGGTTTTGGCGACGAAGTCGGTTTCGCACAGCAGTTCGACGATGACGCCGACATTGCCTTCGATCAGGGTTGCGAAGATGCCCTGGGTGGCGGCGCGGCCGGCTTTTTTCTCGGCTTTGGCGATGCCGGTCTTGCGCAGGTGTTCGACGGCTGCTTGCAAGTCGCCGTTGCAGGCGACAAGGGCTTTTTTGCAATCCATCATGCCGACGCCGGTTTTCTGGCGCAGCTCATTGACTTGGGCGGCAGTAATCATGGCCATGATGTTCATTTCCCGAATGTTCAGGGTGAGAAGTTGTTGTGGAAAAAGGATGGAGCGGTACGGGGGCGGGGCGGCGGCTGATCAGGCCTTGGCGCTGTCGTCGTCATCGCCGTCTTTTGCCGCCGGGGCGGCGGCCTTTTCGGCCTTTTCGGCCTTGTCCTGGCGTTTTTTGCTATTCAAGCTGAGGCCGTCGGCGACGGCGGCGGCGATAGTGTCCATGATGACCTTGATGGAGCGGAGGGCATCGTCATTGCCGGGGATGACGTATTCGATTTGGTCGGGGTTGCAGTTGGAGTCGACCAGGGCCACGACCGGGATGTTCAGTTTGGCGGCTTCCTGGACGGCGATGTGTTCGCGGGCGACGTCGACGACGACCATGGCGGCCGGCAGGTTCTTCAGGTTGGCGATGCCGCCGAGGGTGGTCTGCAGTTTTTCCAGTTCGCGGCGGAGACCGGCGACTTCCTTTTTGGGAAGGCTGTCCAGGCTGCCGTCGGCGTCTTTGGCCTGCAGTTTCTTCATGTAGTTGACGCGGCTGAGGACGACTTTCTGGTTGGTGAGGGTTCCGCCCAGCCAGCGGTCGCACATGAACGGCATGTTGAGGTTTTCGGCGATGCCGCGGACGCATTCCTGGGCCTGTCGTTTGGCGCCGACGAAAAGGATCTGGCCGCCGTTGGCAGCTGTTTCGCTGAGGTAGTTGCAGGCGGCGGCAAGCTGCTTCATGGTGATGGTCAGGTCGAAGATGGTGATGCCGTTGCGGGTGCCGTAGATGTACGGCTTCATCTTCGGGTTCCAGCGTCTGGTCTTGTGACCGAAATGCACGCCCGCTTCGAGGAGGTCGGTGATGGATGTCTGCACAGTGCTTGACCCTTTTTGCCTGCGAGGCGCTTTTCCAGACGGCTGCCATCGTGCTGACGATGGCGGTGTCTCCCCGTGCCGACTTCGAAGCGCCTGTTCTGTTTTTGTATTCGCGTCCCCGGCCCGGGAGAAGGCCGGCCAGCCTTGATGCTGGCGGATAGAGGCGCGGTAGAAGAAATAATATAATGAGGTTTTTTGCTTCTGCCAATCAAAAGGCGGGAAGTTCGCCATCATAGTCGTAATCGGTCAGTGTACAACCCGGCGCTCCGCTGGGACAATTTGCAGGTTACAGGCTCCTTGGGTGGGCGACGGCGTATGTAGTTCAGGCTTTAGCCTGCTCTCCATTCCCCGGTTATCCGGCCCTGTAACATAGGAGCCATTGTGTCTGGCGGCGGTAGTCTGGCGCGCCAAGGTGGTGCCTCCGGCCCTGAGGCGCCCAAGCGTTATCTGCTCAATCGTTCAGTTATCAATGGCTGACCGCTTACTCATAGTCCAAGCCCGTCCGAAAAGCCTAACCGCGATTCCGGCAGCCTTTGCTGTCATGACGGCATGGAGACCGCTGTCCAGGACATCCTTCTCGCGCGCGACCAATTGGGTGGAGGTTCCCCCTTTGGGTGGGTGGGCTTGATTTCTGCGGACGGCGGAAAAAATAGCTGGTCGAGACGACGTTTGCCAGCGCTTTTGTGCAGTATCATCTGAAATAGTATCTTTCCCATGACTTGGAGCTCTTCGAACAGTCCCCAGCCTGGCGTCTGGCGCTTCTTCAGGGACTTATAGCCGATGCCCACGACGTGATGATCGGCAGCAACCTCCTGCGTTGAAAATCGGCGCCATCTGCGGATGAATCTTTCGTCAAAGGCTCCTCCTATGAAACCAAAGGTTGGCTGATGTATGTTTCATGGCCTTTGATGTCGCGGCAAGCGCGGCGTCGACAACTTTTGGACGGCCTCTAGTCCCCGTGGTTGGGTGGCGGCCGGGATCTTCCCCTGGCGTTGCGTCCCCCGGGCGGGCAATGGCCGGGCGACGGCTTGACGGGCCGGGTGGCCGGGCTATGGTATTGGGCGGCCCGGGCGATGCCGTCGCCGGCCGGGCAGGGAATAGTTTTTTGAAATGTGATTGGGAAGGAGCCGCCAGCATGGAACAGCCAGCGCCTTTTCTGGCCTACCGGTCCTTTTACACGCCGCTCAACACCTTGGAGAAGTTTGGTCGGATCGGTTATGATACGGTCTGCCTGTTTCCGGCCCATACGGTCAATTCGCGGGGCACGCCCTATTCGCAGTATCCGCCGACGTGGCTGTGGCATGACGTCTACGATTTCACCGTGGTGGACAAGATTGTCGCGGACGTGTCGCGGGCCTTGCCCGGAGCCCGTTTCCTGTGCATGATTGACCTCAATTCGCCGGCCTGGCTGGAGCACATCAACTGCTACAGCTGTTCGGATACGTTCAACAATCTGGGCAAGGCGATCCACAATCCCGACTGGCGGGCGCCGACCGAACGCTATCTGCGCAGTTTTGTCGACTATTGCGAGAGCCGTTACGCGGACCGCATTCTGGCGTACATGCCATGTTGCGGGGCGACGGACGAATGGTATGATTACTCCCAGGGTACGGAGGATTCGAACCGCCGGGCCGCCTGGCGGCGATGGCGCCAGGCCCAGGGGCGGCCGGACCCGGTTGACATTCCGCCCGAATCCGTGCGCGAACACGTCAGCCACGATGGCTTTCTCCGTTCGCCGGAGGCCGACGAGGTGGCGGTCGCGTACTGGCGTTTCTGCAACGAAGCCGTTGCCGACGCCATCGTGCATTTTGCCCGGATTGTCCGGTCGGCGGTTCGCCGGCCGGTGTCGGTCGGCTGTTTCTACGGCTACATTCTGGAAAAAACGACCCGCACCCTGGTTTCCTGCGGCCATCTGGAATATGAGAAGGTGCTGGACGCGCCGGAAATCGACTTTGTCATCAGTCCGGGCACGTATCGCGACCGGGAGATGGGCGGCGGGAGCGGCTTTCTAATCCCGCACGGCACCGTCGCGGTGCGCGGCAAGAAACTTCTGCATGAATGCGATCAGCGGACGCATACGTACAACTCCTACTTGACGCCGCACATCAACCTGCGCCTCAACACGGCCTGGCCGGACGAGAAGGCGACGGTCGCCGGCCTGCGGCGCGAGGCCGCCCTGGGGCTGATCAAGCGGACCCACCTGTGGTGGTTCGACATGTGGGGCGACTACTACCAGGGCGAACAAGTCATGCAGACGCTCGCCCGGATCCGGGAGCTGTGGTCGCGACATGGCGGCCAGCCGGCCCGGGACATGAGCCAGACGGCGATGATCGTCGACCCGGAAAGCACGTATTACGTCAATCAGGACCACCCCTGGGCGGTGGACATGAACCTCGGCACCCGCAACCGTCTCAACCGGCTTGGCGCCCCGTTCGAAGTCTTTTCCTTCCAAGATATACCCCGCTGCCCGGACTTCGACCGCTTCCGGATGGTGATCTTCACGTCGGCGTTCATGCTCACCCCGGCGAAAATCGCCCTGTTGCGGCGGCATGTCCTGAACCGTGGTCGGACCGTGGTCTGGCTGTACGCTCCGGGAATCATCCAGGCGGGGCGTCTCGATCCGGCGTTCTGCGAGACCGTCAGCGGCATCCCCTACGGAAAGCCGGGGATTGCGTGTCGCGACATGGGCGACTGGACGTCGTGCTACGTGCACGACTTCAAGGATCTGACGACGGCCGTACTCAAGGGTATGGCGGCGACGGCGGGGGTGCACCTGTACTGCGACGCGGAGCTTCCGGTCTACGCCGAGGGCGACCTGCTGGCCGTTCATGTCGCCACTGGGGGCGAGGTCCGGCTGCGGTTGCCGGCGGGCGTCAATCGGGTCACGGAATTGTTCCGCGGCCGCGAGGAAGCCGTCGGCCCCGGTGGTTGCTTGGACTATGCCTGCGCCGCCCCGGACACCATGCTGTTCCAGCTCCAGGCTTGAGTGTGGAATCGGCCGGGCGGGCGCGCCGGGCCGGCTCGCGTCTGGCTGGCCTTCCGCCCCCGCCCAGGTAATGCCGTCCGTCGGCCGGACCCCGGCTGGCGGGCCGGGCCGGGTTGTTTGCCAGGGAGGCAGCCGCCCATTGTTAGGACCCAAGGCTGGGCGGGCGGATCGGCGGCGGGAAAGCCTGCCGGGGCGCCCGGGGAGCTGGCCGGTCTTCTGGATTCAGACGATATTCCGGTGATATTCCTGCAGGGACATGACGCCGCCGTCGCCTTTCTGGAAATCGGCGATGCCCTCGGCGGCGGCTTTGGCGGCTGCGACGGTCGTTATGTAGGGCACGCCATGACGGATGGCGGTTTTCCGGATGTACGAGTCGTCGGTGGCGCTGGCTTTGCCGATCGGGGTGTTGATGACCAGGTGGATTTCGCCGTTCTTGATGGCGTCCGCGATGTTCGGGCGGCCTTCGGTGATCTTGGCGATCGGCGTGGCCTTGACGCCATGAGCGACCAGGAACGCGCAGGTGCCGTCGGTCGCCCGGATTGCAAAGCCGAGCTGCATGAATTTGCGGGCCGGCTCCAGGATGCCCTGGCGGTCGGCCGGGTGGACGGTGATCAGAACCGTCCCGGAGCTTGGCAGCGGGGGCTTGGCGGCTTCTTCCGCCTTGTAGAAGGCCAGGCCGAAGTCGGTGGCCAGGCCCAGGACCTCGCCCGTCGAGCGCATTTCCGGCCCGAGGACGGGGTCGACTTCCGGCAGCATGGCGAAGGGGAAGACGGCTTCCTTGACGCCGTGATGCGGGATGGTGCGGTGCTGCAGATTGAGATTGGCGAGGCGTTCGCCCATCATCAGGCGGGTGGCCAGGCTGGCCATGGCGATGCCGCAGACTTTGGACACCAGGGGCACGGTCCGGGACGCGCGCGGATTGGCTTCCAGGACGTAGACGACGTCTTCGCAGATCGCGTACTGCATGTTCATCAGGCCGACGACGCCCATTTCCCGGGCAATCCTGGCCGTGTATTCCCGGATCGTCTCAATGTGCCGCGGCGGAATGCTGATCGGCGGGATGACGCAGGCGGAGTCCCCGGAATGGATGCCGGCCAGTTCGATATGCTCCATCACCGACGGCACGAACGCGTCATGGCCGTCGGCAATCGCGTCCGCCTCGCTCTCAATGGCGTTTTCCAGGAATTTGTCGATCAGGATGGGCCGTTCCGGGGTGACGTCTACCGCGGCCTCGACGTATTGCCGGAGCATGGCGTCGTCGCGGACGACTTCCATGCCGCGTCCGCCGAGCACGAAGGACGGCCGGACCATGAGCGGGTAGCCGATGCGGGCGGCGATGGCCAGCGCCTGGTCGAGGTTGCTGGCCATGCCGGAGACCGGCATGGGGATGTTGAGTTTTTCCATCATGGTGCGGAACAGGTCGCGGTCTTCGGCCATGTCGATGGTCGCCGGGGAGGTACCCAGAATGTTGACACCGTTCCGGGCCAGGTCGGCGGCCAGGTTGA
>JAKLHU010000164.1 GCA_022709995.1 Verrucomicrobiota bacterium
TTCCTTTCGGAGCTGGGCGACTTCCTGCTGTTGGGCTTCATGCTTCGACTGCAGGGCCTGCAATTCCTCCTGCAGATCCCGGATGTTGCTCATCGTCGGGGTCAGACAGACGAATGCCAGGCCAAACAGACTGAGAAACACGACGATCAACACGATATCACGAAACGTCATGGCTGGGTATCCTTTTCCGTTGCTGTTCAGGTCAAAGTCACCGGGGCGCCGCGCTTGTCCCAACGGTTGGATCAAGGTTTGGCGAACGCCTTTTTCAATTGAGTATAAAGTCAGCCTGCTCCGGCTGTTGAAACTGCATGATGAACATTCCGAGCCGGAACACCTGCCCCGACCTCGTTTCCGCCAGGGCCTTGGCGAGGTCGGCCGCCGTCGCCGTCTCGGCCGCTCCAGCCTGGAAAATGATGTCGCCGCGCTTGATGACATTGCGCCAGGGCGCGTTCTGCACGGCGAATTCGGCTTCCGGCAGGATTTCGCTGATCGCCAGTCCGCGGGCGTCGGCATTCAGCCCCAGGGCCTGGTTCAGGGTTGCGGTCAGTCGCTGCACCTGCAGACCCAGGCGGGTTTGGATGAGGACGTCAGCGGGCATGGTTCCCAAGGTGTACGTCAGCACCCGGTTGTCCGCCAGGATCATGGCGACCTGGTCGCCGGCGTTCAGATGCCAGATGGCGCGGCCGAGGTCAATCATGCCGCGCACTCGGCTGCCGTTGACGGCGACAATCTCATCCTGGGACCGCAGCCCGGCGGCCGCGGCCGGGCTGCCGGCCACGACCTCCTGCACGATGACACCCTGCCGGCCGGGGACAACCGGCACCCGCAGGCCAATGCCAAACCAGGTGTTGCCAAAACGGTCCGGCAACAGCCAGTGGCTGAGAAAACTGACCAGGCGCCGCATGGGAATGGCAAAGCCGATGCCCTGGGCGTCATTGCGAATCGCCTGGTTGATGCCGATCAGCTCGCCATCCAGATTGATGAGGGGGCCGCCGCTGTTGCCGGGGTTGATGGCCGCATCCGTCTGCAAAATGTCGTCGTAGACGACGTCGCCATCGTTCAGGCTGCGGTTCATGGCGCTCAAGACACCCTGCGAAACGCTGTGCTCCAGGCCAAAGGGATTCCCGATGGTCAGCACGGTTTCACCGAGCATCAAGTCATCGGGATTGGCAAACCTGGCCGCCTGCAGGGGCTTGGCGGTGAAGTCGCCGGACAGGCGCAGCAGGCACAAATCGCTCGGGGCGTCATAGCCGACCAGCACGGCGGGGTAGCTTTCGCCATTCCACAGCCGCACCTCGGCATTGTTGGCTCGCCGCACCACGTGATGATTGGTCAGCACCAGGCCGCGGGAATCGACGATGACGCCGCTGCCCAGCGGAAAGTACTCCTTCACCATTTTCGTACGCGCCCGGTAAAAGGTGCCGAAAAACTGATTGTAGAAGGCGTCATAGCCGTCGTTCGTCTTGACCATGCGCTCGGTGCCGATGTTCACCACCCAGGGCAGGACCTGGCGCACGGCCAAGACGGTCGGCGTCAAGCGCATGCTGGCCGCGAGGGAAGGCGCCTCCTCCCCAAAGACAGCCGCCAGCAGAAAAAATAGAACCAGGACGGGCAAGTTAGTACGCATAACGGTTTCACGGCAAAGAATGATTGCAGACGAAATGAACAGCGAGTCAACGTCACATAAACATATTGGCCGGAAGGCCACTTGTCAACGCCGCCGGGCCTTTTTCCTTGCCGGGCGATTTGCCAGTTCCGCAACCAATTGTACATTATTGCCATTCGTTGGTTTTCTAAGCGCAGCCCGTTATTCGTTTTCCGGACCAGTGGCCCGGACCAACCGAAGGCTAAGGAGGACGTTGATGAACCGAAAAATCAAAATGGGCATGGTCGGTGGCGGACAAGGCGCCTTCATCGGCGACGTGCATCGGCGGGCAGCCCGACTGAATGGCGACATCGAACTGGTCGCCGGCGTGTTCGGCACCGACGCGGCCAAGTCCCGGCAATGCGGCCAGCAGCTTTTCCTGGACCCGGCCCGGGTCTATCCGACCTTCCAGGACATGGTCGCCGGAGAACAAAAACGGCCGACCGGCGACAAAATCGACTTTGTCGCCATCGTCACCCCCAACCGCATGCACTATCCCATCGCCAAGGCCTTTCTGGAAGGCGGCTTCCACGTCCTCTGCGAAAAACCGATTTCGATGTCTTCGGAACAGGCCCTCGACCTGAAAGCGACTTTGGTCAAATCCGGCAAGTTGTTCGCCCTGATGCACAACTACACCGGTTATCCCATGGTCAAACAGGCCCGGCAGATGGTGGCGGACGGAGCCCTCGGCAAGATCCGCAAGATCAATGTCGAATATTCGCTGGGCTGGCTGGCCGCCCCCAACGCCGGCAAGCAGGCGGCCTGGCGCGTCACCCCGTCCGAAGCCGGTATTTCCGGCTGCATGGCGGACATCGGCACCCACGCCCAGAATCTCATCCACTATGTCACCGGACTGGACATCGCTTCGCTCAATGCCGACCTGGCGACGTTTGTCCCCGGCCGGGCCCTGGATGACGACGGCAGCGTCCTCCTCCGGTTCAGCAATGGCGCCCGCGGCGTCATCTTCGCCAGCGAAGTCTCCACCGGCGAGGAAAACAACTTCGTCCTCAAGATCTATGGCGACAAGGCCGCTTTGGAGTGGCGCCAGGAAAGCCCCGAAAACCTGGTCATACGCTCCAATGACGCGCCCATGCAGGTGTACCGGCGCGGCTGGGCCGGCGCCTGCCCGGCGGCCCAGAAGGCCTGCCACCTGCCGGCCGGCCATCCCGAGGGCTTCCTGGAAGCGTTCGCCAACATCTACCGCGCCTTCGCCGACGCCATCATTGCCAGCCAGAACGGCGACCTGAACCCCGTCGGCGACTTCCCGGGCATTGACGACGGCATTTCGGAAATGCGCTTTCTGGAGGCCCTGGTCAAGAGTTCGGCCGACACCAGCAAGTGGGTGACCATGTGACAGCTCCCGCGCAAGGGGGACGCCAGGCGGCTCGCGCGACCGCGGAAGGCCCGGGGCATCCCTTTCCAGCCGCGGCCGGACCAGACCGACTCCGAGCAACGAGCGGCCCGACGGCGGCCGGCGCCACGCACCAGACCAGACCACAAACCAAAAGCAAGCCAGAAAATCATGAAATTGAAACAGCGGTTGCAGGAACCGGCGCGTGAACTGCCGGTCATGGGCGAGTATGATGTCGTCGTCGTCGGGGGCGGAATCGCGGGCGTCGCCGCTGCGCTGGCGGCTTCCCGGGCCGGCGCCAAAGTCTGCCTGCTGGAAAAAGTCTGCGCCCTGGGCGGTTTGGCGACCGTCGGCAATGTCATCATCTATCTGCCCTTGTGCGACGGCAACGGCCGGCAGGTCATCGGCGGCATCGGCGAGGAGCTGCTGCGGCTGTCGGTGGACGAAGTGCCGGTTCCGGAAATACGGGTCGAGCCGGTGCCGGCCTGCTGGGAGCGCGGCGGCGACCTCGAAGAACGCAAAAAGCACCGCTTCCGCAACGGCTACAATCCCATCACATTCCTGTACAAGCTCGAACGCCTGCTCCTCAAAAACCGCGTCACGCTGTTCTACGACACGCGTTTTTGCAGCGTCATCAAGGAGGGCCGCCACATCCGCGCCGTGGTTGTCGAGAGCAAAAGCGGCCGCACCGCCCTTTTGTGCAAAACGGTCGTCGACACCAGCGGCGAGGCCGACGTCTGCGTCGCCGCTGGCGAGAAAACGCCGTCGATCGGCGGCAACGTCCGCTGCGGCTGGTATTACTATGTCGACGCTCATGGCCAGGTCCGCCTGCGCGCCCTGTCTGCCAACGGCTATCTGCCCAGCCGGCGCCAGCCCGGCGACAAGTATATCGATTTCAAGGGCGACAGCGCCGCCCAGGTGACCGCCATGACGCTGGCTTCCCGGGAGATGATGATGGCCGACCTGGCGGCCATCAAGGCCAAGGAGGGCGGCAATCCCTACCCGATCATGATTCCCACCATCCCCTGCTTCCGCATGTCGCGCCGCCTGACCGCCAAAGTCACCCTGAAGCCCACCGACGACCATCGCTGGTTTGACGACTGCCTCGGCATGACCGGCGACTGGCGCAAGGCCGGACCGATCTTCTGCCTGCCGCTCCGATCCATGGCCGCCGTCCACACCGCCAACCTGATCACGGCCGGACGCTGCATGTCGTCCACCGGCGACACCTGGGACGTCACCCGCGTCATTCCCACCTGCGCCGTCTCCGGCGAAGCCGCCGGCGCCGCGGCCGCCTTCCTGGCCCGCGAGGAGGACAACGTCGGCTTTTTCGACCTCGACGTCCAAACCCTCCAAAAACACCTCCGGCGCCGGAAAGTCATCATCGATAAAAGCCTGCTGAAATAAACCACTCGGCGGCGGCGGCCGCCGCCCCGGCCGCCAAGTTCTCCACGTGCGTCGAGGCCCTCTGCCCACGCCGCCTGGATTTCAAGGCACATGATGACGCCTCGGGCCGCGGCGCCTGGGCGCCTGGGCGGCTTGACCATGGCCGCTCCCTCCCGGCAGGCATCGTCTTTCCCGCTCGCGCACAATCGTGCTATGATTCTGCTTTGGCCAAGTTGATTTGCGGCCTCCGTCACGCATGTTATGGCTTGCCGGCTGTTGACAACAGCTCAATAACCAGCACGGCGGAGGCAGGCCATGACGACAAGCGACGGCAACGGCAACGGCAACGGCGGCATTTCCCGGCGGCAGGCGATAACGCCGCGGCGGCTGCCCCCGGGCCGACCTCCTGAGGCCGGCCGGGGGGAAGTCATGGAACCGCACCCGCCCGGGCCGCACGGCCAGTTCAGCGAGCGCTTCCTGCAAATTCTCTGGAATGAACGCCACCTGGCGCCGGATCTGCATTGCCAGGACGGGCGGTCGCTCAAAGTCGTGGCGCCCGGCGTCTGGAACGTCGGCCGCGGCCCCGACTTCAGCCAGGCCGCGTTGCTGTTCGACAACCGCCTGACGGCCGGCGACGTCGAAATCCATTGCCGCACCTCCGACTGGAACCGCCACGGGCACCAGCGCGACCAGGCCTATGCCAACGTCATTCTGCATGTCGTCTGGGAAGATGACGCGCCGCCGCCACGGCCAGATGTGGCCACCCTGGTGCTCGACGGCCATCTGCATCCGGCCTGGCAACAGCTGCTCTGGGAAATGGAAGACGCCTGCTACCCGTATTGCCGGCAAGTCCCGACCGGCGCCTGCGCCTTACGCTGGGCCCTCTCGGACGACGCGCGGCTGCGGGAAATCCTGACCGCCGCCGGCCTGGCCCGCTTCACCGCCAAGGGAATCCGCCTGGCCCGCCTGGCGGCCGAACACGGCGCCGACCAGGCCTTGTATGAAACGGTTTTCGAAAGCCTCGGCTACAAGAACAACCGGGCGCCCTTCCGGCGCTTGGCCGAGACCGTCGACCTCGACACGCTACGCCGGCTGCGGGACGACGAGGACCGCCAGGCCATCCTCTTCGGCACGGCCGGCCTGCTCCCGGACCCGACCTGCCAGCCGGTCCTGCCGGCCTGGACGGCGACCGTCCGCGGCTTCTGGGACCGCTGGTGGGCTCTCGGCGCAACGCGCCTGGAACTGCCCTGGGACCAGGCCATGACCAGGCCCTACAACAGCCCCTGCCGACGCCTTGCGGCC
>JAKLHU010000165.1 GCA_022709995.1 Verrucomicrobiota bacterium
GTGATGTCGTCGCCGTAGATCATGATAGGCGGCAGGGCGAACCCGGCCTTTTCCTGCAATTCCCAGGCGTCCAGGCGTTCGACGAAAGTCGGCTCCATCTTGCCGTGAAACGTCTCCACCAGCTGGACGACGAGGCGGCGACCGCGCGGCGGCGCCGCCAGTCCGGAATACGCCTCTTCGCCGGTCTGCAGCCAGGCCGGCGAACAGTGCCGCCGGCCGCGCGGGTCGCAGCCGAAGTTCGGCGCGCCGCCAAAGCCGGCGATGCGGTCGGCCGTCGCCGTGGAGCTGTTGCCCTGCGGATCGATCTGCAGACTGGCGCCGATGAACATGTCGGTCGCGTAATGGCCGCACATCTGCCCAAAGGCCCGATTGGAACGCATCGTGCCGCCCGGCCCGACCGGGAACACGTCCGGATGCGCGGCAATGTAGCGGCTCATGCCCATTTCACTGCCGACAGTGTAAATCGTCTTGACAAAGCCATCCTCAATGGCCGGAATCATGGTCGGATGCGGATTGAGCAGCCAATGTTGGCAGGCGCGGCCCTTCAAGCCCAGCTCCTGGCCATAGGTGGGCAGCAGCAATTCAATGGCCGCGGTATTGAAGCCGACGCCGTGATTGAGCGACAGCGGCAGATATTTGGCGTAAATGCCCTTCATGGCCAGCATCGCCGTCAGGATCATGGTCTCGGTGATCTGGGCCGGGTCACGGGTGAACAGCGGTTCCAGAAAAAACGGCCGCGGGCTCTCGCAGACATAGTCGACCCAGTCGCCAGGGATGTCGACCCGGGGGATCTTGTCCACAACCTGGTTGACCTGGGCAATGACCATGCCGCTTTTGAAGGCCGTCGCTTCCGCGACGACCGGGGTGTCTTCGGTGTTGTCGCCGGTGTACAGATTGCCCTGGCGGTCCGCCATTTCGGCGGCCAAACAGCAGACATTCGGGCACAAGTCGGTAAAATACCGGCTATAAAGCTCAAGATAGGTATGAATGTTGCCGATCTTGACCTTGCCGCTCATCGCCATCCGGGCCAAACGCAGCCCCTGCGGGCCGGAATAGGAAAAGTCGACCTGGGTGGCGATGCCCTTCTCAAACACGTCCAGCTGATCGCTCAAGGAGATGGTCGACAGGACAAGATGCAGGCCGTGGACCTTCTCGGGATTGACGCCGGCGAGGCACTTGGCCAGGAAGTCCGCCTGCTTCTGATTGTCGCCTTCCAGGCAGACGACGTCGCCGCTTTCCACGACCGCTTCCAGGAGCGCGACCATGTCCCCGACCGCGACCAGCTTGCCGGCGGCCAAGACGTTGCCACGCTCCAGCCGGCGGCGACGGCTGCGCACCCGAAGATCTGTTGCCACTGCCATCCGTGTTCCCCCGTGCCGACTCCACGCCGGCGCCGCGGCCCAAAGTCACAAATCCTCATGCCACAGACGCGAACGCTTACCGTCGATGGCAGAATCGGGCGAACGCCCATCGCCAGGCGGAACCGGGCCACCTTCACGCCGACGGGGTGTTTTTCGACACGGAAAAATTCCGCACCGACCAGCGGCGCCTTGCTTAATGCGCCACCTTGGCCAGATATTTATTGATGAGGTAAATCGTCGGGGGCGTATTGCCGCCGGCCTTGTACTCCTCCCGGAACAGGTCGGCGAATTTGCCGGTGCTGTTGATAGCCTCGACGTGACCGTCGACAAAGGCGAAATTGGAGTTGTCGCCGTGCGCGCCGATCCAGAACTGCTGGCTGATATTGGTCGGCATGTACGGGCAGCCCCATTGCAGGCCGTTCGCCTCGGTCAGCGACGAATGCAAGCCGGGGACGCCGTAGGAGTCGCCGATCCACATGTACGTCGAGGGTCCCTTGACCTTGCCAAAAACCATGAAGTGGTCCGTATACGCCAGCGTTCCCCAGGTGGATGGCGCGGCGATGACGTAGTTCGGGGGGGCGTACGAACGCCGGCAGCCGTACGTCAAATACGTGAATTTGTACTTGAACGGCAGCCGCCCCGGGCAGACCACCTCGTTCGGCGTCGAGCTGGACAGGTAGCTGCTGTTCTTGTTGTAGTAGTTGAACAGGGCGCCCGCCCAATCCGAGGAGCTGTAGACGTTGCAGATCACCGTGTCATTGTAGTCGACGGCATACAGAAGCGTCGACATCATGGTCTGCTTCTGGTTGTTGACGCAGCTGATGGAACGCGCCTTCTCGCGCGCCTTGCTCAAAGCCGGCAACAGCATGGCGGCCAAAATCGCGATGATCGCAATCACCACCAGCAACTCAATCAAGGTAAATCTTCTTTTCTTCATGTTTGACGCTCCCTTCGTGATATCAGGCACGACGTCGATGAAAAAACACTGCTTCTGTTCCCGTTGAACGGCGATGCCCCCGTGCCAGCGCCCCTCCGCGATAGTCCCCTGCCGGCCTTTCCGAGGCCTTGAAACAAGGATCACAAAGAACGTTTCACGAACGGCCAAGACCTTTCGCCGCTGACTACGGAAACGCGATCTCAAACTCATTGTTAATATACTGTTTCAATGTCGCCATGACAAGCCCAGTCCTTGACCGCGCCGCCAAGTCGCGTAAGCGGTCAGTGTACAACCCGGCGCTCCGCTGGGACAATTTGCAGGTTACAGGCTCCTTGGGTGGGCAGCGGCGTATGGTGTTCAAACTTTAGCCTGCTCCCCATTCCCCGGTTATCCGGCCATGGAACATAGGAGCCATTGATAACAAATCAACGGCGCGGTTACGTCGTCCTTGCCGGATGCCCTCTAGTGAGAGGCCATCCGCAAAGGCGCCTCCCGCAAAAGATTCATCCGCAGGAGGCCATGGTTTTACCGGCGCACGGAGCAATGGGTCGAAGTCACGCCTTGACGTTTTCCACCAGATGACCGGAGAGACGACCGGGACATGTCTTCCCGGAACATGGCGCCGACGCACAAAATTGGGGCTGTCGCCGTTTGCAAGCCGTTACTTTCGATGATACTTCGATTTTCGGCTTGGAAAAAACGGCGACGGCGGTTATTTTCCTGCCGTGCCCCGAAATCCAGCCCACCCACCCTAAGGGGGACCCCCACCTACTATGCACACGCGCGCGCGAAGATGGCTTGGCGCAGGGCTGCGTTCTGGCATCCCGATTTGAGCGCCTGCCGCTTTGCGGCAGGGACACTGCCTTCTCCGGCTTCGGCCGTCAGTGGACGCCGGCCGGCACGACTATATCTGCAGGTGCACAGATGACGCCACCGCACCATGGCTCACTTATCAATGGGTGACCGATTACAAATTTTTGTAACCGGTCACCCATTGATAATGGCGGTCCTAATGGCCTGGCGCGCCAAGGTGGCGCCTCAGGCCCTGAGGCGCCCAAGCGTTGACTCCTTATAAGCTCAGTTATCAATAGCAGACCGCTTACAAACCGCCGCGCCTTCCCCCGCTCTGACGCGGCCGGCTTATCCCCGGCCACGGTCCGCACGGCCCCTCAGGACTTCGGCCCATAGCGGATGTCATCCAAACGCAAATCCGGCGGCGGCAACGGCCGGCCAGCCAGCCAGTCGACGACCAGCGCCGACGCCCGCTCGAGATTCCCCTCCCGCAGCCAGTAAATGACATGCCCGGACCGCTCCAACTTGCGGAACCAGATGTCCTGGGCCTTGGCGAACTGCCGGATGCGGCAAAGCAGCTCCTCCCGCATCTCGCTCCGGCTCAACTCGCCGCGCAGATGCCTGGCGGCATACCTGTATTCCAAGCCAAACCAGTCCAGGCGTTCCCAGCTCAGACCGCCGGCATGGAGAAGCCGCACTTCCTCCAGCAGGCCGCCGTCCAGGCGTTCATCCAGCCGCCGGGCAATGCGAGCCCTGATTTCGGCGCGGGGATAATAAGGCGCCAAAATCAGCGGCGCCGCCACCAATGGCTCGGCCTTGACCACCTGGGCGGACCGGGCCAATTCCAACGCCCTGATCACCCGGCGCGGCTGGGTCAGGTCGGTGCGGGCATACAAGTCCGGCGGCGCAGCGCGCCGCAGCCGCTCAATCAACTCTGGCAAGGGCCACGAGGCCAGCTCGGACCGAAAAGCCGGATCCGGCGCGCCGCCTTCCTGATGATAGCCGTCCAGCAGCGCCTTCAGATACAGAACCGTCCCGCCGGCCACAATCGGCAGCCGGCCGCGCCGGGAAATGGCGGCAAGCGCCCCCCTCGCCAGTTCCAGATACCGGAATAAATGAAAATCCTCGTCCGGCGCCGCGACGTCAAGCAGATGACAGGGCACCTCGCCGCCAGGACCGGAATACTCCCCCGCGTCCTTGCCGGTGCCGATATCCATGCCCCGGTAGACCTGCCGGGAATCGGCGCTGACGATTTCGCCGCCAAAACGCCTCGCCAAGGCGACCGCCAAACGCGTCTTGCCGCTGGCCGTCGGACCGGTTACAATCACGCATCGTGTCATGCTGCCTTATTTCCGCGGCGGCGCCGGCGCCCCGCCGCTGTCTTGAGCCTCAATGTCGGCGGTTTTCTTCGTCGCCTCGCCGCTTGGCGGCGGCGCCATGACCGGCGCTCCCTTCAGAACGACTTCCAGCTCATTCGGCTCCACGTCGTCAAGGGTCACTCCCAGCGGCAGGTCCATCACCAGAATTTTGGCCCGGAACAGTCCGGGCCCGGCAGCGCCGGTCGCATCGGCCATAACCCGCAACTTGTCTTCATTGAGGTTGTTGACGCTGCGGTATTGGCCGCCAACCACGAGCTTGACCTCGCTCGCCGGCGGCGACATCAAAACCAGATTCCCGCTGACCGGCAGCAACACCCCGGACAACTGCCGCGATATCGTCCGCGTCGTCATCCGCCGCATGTCTTCAATACGCACTTCCACCCGGATTTTTTCCGGATGCACGGCGATAACGCCCGGCGCCGGCGACAAGACCTGCAACATCGTGCTGAAAGGCGCCAGGGCATTGGGCGACAAAGGCTGCTCTTCGGTTCCGACCTGGCTGATTCCCTGCATCAGCAGCGACGGCCCGGTCAACTCCACCTCGGCCGGCTCGCAAATGTACGACTGCTCGTACCCTTCCGGAAGAGTGCCGGTGATCTGCGGCTGCACCCTGGCCTGGCGCTTCTTGATCACGTCAAACGGCACCGTCAACGTCTGCGGCAAAATCGCCTTCACCCGAACTCCCGATGGCTTCCGGGTCACAATGCTGCGCAGACGCTTCAAGTTGATGGTGTGCTGGCCGGGATTCAAATGACTGTCCGGCAAATCGACCGCCAGCAAAAACTGCTCCGCCGACAGCTGCGACAGCTTCGCGCTGCTCGCCACCTCCAAATCAACCTCGAATTCACTGCGGCGCAAGTAGAATTTGCTGCTGTCATAACGGATTTTCAATTTGACCTGCTGAACCGGGCTGGTCACCTGCATCTGCATGTTGACCAGGGCGAAGACCGCCACCCCGAGGATCAGCGCCACGACTTTGCGCCAGAAATCCGTGAAAAAGGTCCGCTTCGGCTTTCTTGCGACGTTCATGGCCAATCATACCTCGGTGTTCAGTTTGACGCTGTCGTCATGCGGTTCCGGCTCGGTGGGGACAACGGCAATGCCCTCCTGGCCTGCGGGCGCCGACACGGCCGACGACGACGACTGTTTCGGCCCCATCCCCCCCGGCAGCCGGCTCCGACGCCACCATTTGGCTGGCTT
>JAKLHU010000166.1 GCA_022709995.1 Verrucomicrobiota bacterium
CCGTGAGCAGCCTTCCGGGGAAGGAAGCTGGGGTGGAAGCCTACGTTCCATACGTCCAATGCTCTTCACTTATGCGTAACTCTGGCTGGAATCATGGACTCATAGGACGGTGAAATAGGACGCATAGGACCTATGGGACATAGAACGTAGGGGACGTATGGGACGTATAGACATAGGACGTATGGGACGTATAGGACGTATAGGACGTATAGGCATAGGACGCATAGGACCAATACTTCTTAGCTTAGGGATTCGGTTTGGCTTTCGGCGACTTCAATAGCGCCAGTGCCGATTCGTCTCATTGTCCTATGCCCATACGTCTCATACGTCCTATACGTCCCATGTCCTATAAGTCCTATGTGCCCTATGCCCAATAGACAGCGCCGCTCACATCATTCTGCTTTGCGCCGATGGCATAAACGCTATTCGCCGTTGCTTTGGCCAATTTTGCTCGCCGTCGCGCTGCGGGCAGCCTGGCTTTCGCTGTCGCCGGCTATGAGCGGTTCGCTCAAGGCCCTTTCGGCCCGCGCCATTTCCGCATCTTTCCGCCCATTTCCGCCCAGTCAAGGGCGGGCCGCCTTTATCCAGTCGTTCCCCTTGCCTTCCGTCACGTAATCCAGGACACCACCTCATGCTTCATCTGGGCCTGTGCTGCCTTTTCCTGGAGGAAAATCTACGTTTTCGGACGACGAGCTTCGCCGCGCTGAAGAAATTCTCGCCGCCGGAGCGGCGTCAGCGTCTTTCCGCAATCTGCTTGGCCAATGCCATCACTCTCGAACGGACTTTTCGCCGGCTGCCGGAGTTGGGCATCACGGTCTTCCGCATCAGTTCGGAGCTGTTTCCGCTGTACACCCACCCCGATGCCGGGTATACCCTGGCGGACTTGCCGGATGAAACGCGGATTCGGGAGCATTTCGCCGCCTGTCGCCAGCAGGCCGGCCAGGCCGGGTTGCGTCTCAGTCTGCACCCCGACCAGTTTGTCGTGCTGGTGTCGCCGCGTCCGGAGGTCGTCGCCTCCTCGGTGGCGGAGCTGCGGTACCAGCTGGTTCTGGCGGAATTGGTCGGCGCCGAGGAGATCAACCTGCATCTGGGCGGCAGCTATGGGGACAAGGCCGCCGCCATCGCGCGCTTTCAGGAGGTTTTCCGGAGTCTTCCACCCGGCTTGCAGCAACGCCTCACCTTGGAAAATGACGATGTCTCCTATACCGTCGCCGACCTGCTGCCGGTCTGTCGGCAGCTCCGCCTGCCGTTGGTCTATGACGTGCATCATCACCGCTGCCTGCCGGACGACCTCACCATCGCGGACGCCAGCCGGCTGGCGGCGGAGACCTGGCAAGGCCGCCAGACGGCGCCGCATTTCCACGTCTCGTCGCCGAAAAATGGCTGGGGCAGCCGCATAGTCCGGCCGCATGCGGATTATATTGACCCAGCCGACTTTCCGGTTTGCTGGCAGCAGGTTGGCGAACTGTGCGTCGACGTCGAGGCCAAGGCCAAGGAAAAGGCCATTGCGCGCCTGCGGCTCGACCTGGCCGCGGGATGTCGTTCGGCGGCGACATAAAGTCCGCCTTTACATAAAACTTATGCCTTCCGGGAAACCATCCGTTCGTGGAGTCACCTTCCTCCGCCGTCCATCCTGTCGTTGTGTTCAAGCCAGAGGAGTACAGCCATGAAGTCGTCCAGCGTGGGAGTTGGAGCTTGCCGCGATCTTCTTTTGCTGTTGCTGTCGGTGCTGCCGTTGCCGCTCGTCGGGGCCGGCTGGGACATTGACACGCCGCGGGAAGGCGTATGGATTTTGCGCAACGACCGCGGCAGCTGGGGCGGGTGGTCGCAAGGCGTTGCGCATCAGAATGACACGGCTTACCAGGTTCGTAAGGTTTTTGACTTGAACCAGCTGCCGGCGGCGGCGAGGACCGCGGCCCAAGCCGCCCGGCTGCAGGTCTATTTCGCCATTCAGGACTACAGTTGGTCGCAAGGCGCGGCGGTCGCCAACCGGCTCGACGAGGGCTTTGAAGTCGTCGTCAACGGCCAGCCGCAGACGTATCAGACCGCCGACCCGCGCTTCGCCGGCCGCGCCGTCCAGGGCGACAGGCTGCAAATGGCCTGGACCGACTTCGACCTGCCACTGGCGGCCATCCAGGGCGACCGCCTGGAAGTGGTTCTCCGCAAAATCCTCCCCGCCGGCAAAGACAAGGCCGATGACTACATCTACCCGGGCATCGACACTACGGTGCCGACAACCAGTAGCTTCCTCAGCCGCGACGGCGGGCAAAACTGGACTGCCGAGGAGTTGAACCTCATCCAGGCCAAGGGCGAATACATGATCCGCCTGCTGGTGTCCTCCCAGTCGCTCCGGAGCCAGCTGCGGTGGACGCCCGCCGGGCTGGTTGACCCCGATGGCCTGGCGGCATATCTGGGCCAGGAGGACGGCGCCTTGCGCCTGGAGCCGCGGGCCGGCGCCTGGGACCAGAACCGGCCCCTGCGCATCCGCCTCCAGCCGGCCGGCCACGCCGCCCCGGCATGGCGTCTGCAGGAAGGGCAGGGGGCGCCGCTGTCGACGTTGGCGGCCGGCGCCTATGAACTGCCCCCCGACCGGCGCGAGGTCGACGCCTTGCTGATTCCAGACGCCGCTTCCTTGCAAAGCCTAACGGTTGAATATGACGTGCCGGTGGCGCCGCCGGCGCCGCCCCAGGACTTGTGCCCGGCCGTGGCCGCTCCGGCCGGCCGGCGCTGGTCGACGCCGGCCCGGGCCGACGTCGACCAGCGCCAGGCGCTGCTGCAGAACAGCTGCCTGCGAGCCAGATTCCGCTTCGCGCCCTCTTTTGAACTGGAATCCCTGCATGCCGCCGACATCGATGCCGACATCCTGGCCGAGCCGGCCTTGACCCACCTGTTCCGGATCCAGGTCGGCGACGTCGTGTATGGCTGCCGCGACGGCCAGGTGCGCGAAGTCACCCCGCTGGCGGACGGCTTTGCCGTCACCCTGGCGATGCCGCCGCCGGGACTTGAAGTCGTCTTTTCCGCGCGGCTGGCCGATGACGAACTCGAATTCAACTGCCTCGTCCGCAACGCCGGCGTCGGCGTCGAACCGGTGCGCTTTCATCTGGCCTTCCCGCATCTGGCCGGCCTGCGCCTTTCCGAACAATCCGCCGACGACTATTACCTGTTCCCATGGGGCGGCGGCGTCATCGCTTCGATGGATGGCCACCTGCGCACCGCCTATGGCGAAAATTCCGCCTGGTGGCAGATGGTCGACCTGTTCAGCCCCTCGCGCGGCGGCGGCGTCTATGTCCGGGCCGAAGACCCGACCGCACTCTACAAGACGATCGAGCTACGCAAAGGCGTGACCGTCCGCGACAGCTGCGCCGTGGATGATGCCGGCGCCGGATTTCTGGCTCCGGAAATGCTTTGGCGGACGGCGCTGGCCGGCTCGGCCGGCTTGGAGCTGTGCTTCGGCTATCTTCGGCGCGATCGCGCCGCCGGCGCATCGTTTGCCGCTCCGGCCGTGCGCCTGGGGGCCCACGCCGGCGACTGGCACGCCGCCATGGAGCGCTATGCCCGCTGGTCGGGGCAGACCTGGCCGCGCCGGCCGTTCCCGTCCCGCCTGACCGGTCGCTGGACCGTCTTCGCGACTGGCTGGAACGCCACCCACTCGGCCTTGTTCAAGAATGGGGCCTATGTCGAGGACTACCTCAAGCCGCGCTGGGACATCCCGGAATTGATGTCCTGGTGGACCTGGAGCGAAGTCGGGCCATGGGACATCCCCATGAACCAGCTCGAGGACGTGCTCGGCAGCGCGATGTACAACCGCTACAAGACGTACTTTCAGAACGACCCCGGGACTGGCCGGCCGGCGTACAACCTCAACCGCGGCGACTACGATGGCTACAATCCGGCCTGGGGCGGACTGCCGGCCCTCCGGGCCCATGTCCAGAAGATGAAGGACGCCGGCCAGGTGCCGATGTTCTACACCGACCCGATCCTGGCCTGCTCGACGACGAAAGTCGGCCGCGAACACGGCCCGAAATACGGCGTCATGAACCCGCGCTGGGACGGCGCCTACAAGTGCTCTCGGACGCCGCCTGGATACGTCGGCTCGTATCTGAGCTACAACATGTGCCTGGATACGGAGTGGTATTCGGAATGGGTTGCCAAGACCATGGCCAGAGTCTGCCGCGAAACCGGCATCGACGGCGTCCGGCTGGATGAATACGGCCACCGCGGCTATGTCTGCGAAAGCCCGCACCATCAGCACCTGTTCGCCGAACCGGGGCACAATGCCTGGCTGCAGGCCCTGGCCCGCAATTGCCGACAGGTCCACGCGGCCATGGACGAGGTCCGGCCCGACCTGGTGCTGACCACGGAGTTCCCCGGCCACGACTGCATGTCCGCCGCCCTGGACGGCGCGATCGTCTACGACCTCCGGCGGAGCAATGCCTTACGGCCCGTGCCGGTCAATCTGTTCCGGTTCTACTTTCCGTCCTGCCGCACGTTTGAGATCGACCGCCCGCACACGCCGGGGGCGCCGTCGTTCATGCTCTGGAACGCCACGGCCACGTTCAGCCCCGGCCCCGCCTATCCCGACGACGTCCTGGCCATGCTGCGCCGCCATGCGGCTGTGTTCGACTCGTTGGACATGACGCCGCTGGTCCCCACCTTGCAGCGCCGTGTTTACGCCAATCGCTTCCGTCATGGCGAGGAGACGGTCTGGACGATTCTCAACGGCGCCGGCCATACCGTGCAAGGACCGGTGCTGGCAGTGGAGTCGCGCCCCGGCTTCGAGGTCGTCGACCTGCTTTCCGGCGCCGAGCTGGCGCCGGTCGATGGCGCCGTTCCTCTTTTCCTGCGGCGCCAGGAATGCCGGGTGATCGCCTGTCGGCCCCGGCCGGCGGCCGCGCCGTGAGCCGGCGCGGGCGGACTGGCCGCCGCGGCGAGGTCATGCACGGAACTGGAGCTTGCGTCGGCCGCCGCGGCATTTACTCGGCGTAGACATAAAGGGGCTTGCCTTTGTCGACAATGTGCACCGAGTATAATTTCAGCGGCGTGTCGCCGACGACGGTGAAGCCGCCGTGGTGTCCGTCGCGAGCATGAATTTCCGTGTATCCGGCTGGCAGCAGCGCTGGTTCCTGGCCGGGCATCTGCACCATGGATCCTTGGAGAACGAAGCCGACTTCCAGGCCGTGATGGCCATGGCGCCCGAGCTTTTCCCCTTTTTTGTATTCCGCGATTGAGGCAATGACCTCCATGCCCGGCGCTCCGGACAGGTCGGCGCGTTTCTGCTCGACCCGCTGCGGCGAATCGGTAAGAGTCTGGACAGCGGCCGTATTTTGGGCGATCAGGCCAGTGAGGACGCCGACACCAAAGACAGCGGTGATGGTCAGGCAGGCGGTAACAGTTCTGATGTTCATGGGCACTCCTTGGAAAAATGAATTGAATCAAAAACAAGTCAAGCGCAACGGCAATACTATACTGCCGTATGTGTTTTGCTACAAAAAAGGCGCGTGCATTCCGGTTGGGCCAGTTGGCCATGAATTTTGTGCGTTAGTCATGACAAGTTGCCGGGCTGCGGTTATAGTACTTTCGCGCGAATCATCTTGAATGGCCATGGCAGTCGATGGCATGGCGACGGCGGGCAA
>JAKLHU010000167.1 GCA_022709995.1 Verrucomicrobiota bacterium
CGGCGATTTCGACTTCATCCACGGCGAGTTTGGCTGGGTCGAACGCAGGCCATGGCTGGTAGGCCAGGGTGTCCTGGTGTCCGAGCCGTTGCCAGAGTTCCTCGGCGATATGGGGCGCCAGCGGGCTGAGCAGCAGCACAAAGGCTTCCATCGCCGACCTGTTCCGCTGCGGCAGCCGGCTGAATTCGTTGACGAAAATCATCAGCTGGCTGATGGCGGTGTTGTAGCTCAGGCTCTCGATGTCCTCGCTGACTTTTTTGATCGTCTGATGCAAGGTCCGTTCCGCCTCTCGGGACATCGGCGCGTCGCCGACTTCCGGCGCCAGGGCGCCGGAGTCGATGTTGATGATCATTTTCCAGACTTTGTTGAGGAAGCGGCAGACGCCCTCGACGCCTTCGGTGTTCCAGGGCTTGACTTCCCGGAGCGGCCCCATGAACATTTCATACAGGCGGAAACTGTCGGCGCCGTATTTTTTGATCACGTCATCGGGATTGACGACGTTTTTGAGCGACTTCGACATTTTGGCCGGGAGCATGGTCAGTTCCTCGCCGGTTTCCTGGTGGAAGAATTTCTTGTCTTTTTCCACGACCAGGTCGTTGGGCACGAGGACGCCGCGCTGGTCTTTGTAGGAGATGCCGAGGATCATCCCCTGGTGGATGAGTCGTTTCCATGGTTCCGGGTGGCTGACATAGCCGAGGTCATAGAGCACCTTATGCCAGAAGCGCGAGTAGAGCAGATGCAGGACCGCGTGCTCGGCGCCGCCGACATAGAGGTCGACCGGCATCCAGTATTTTTCCTTTTCCGGATCCCAGCCGGCCTGGTCGTTGTGCGGGTCGAGGTAGCGCAGGTAGTACCAGCAGGAGCCGGCCCATTGCGGCATGGTGTTGGTCTCGCGTTTGCCTTTGGCGCCGGTGGCCGGGTCGGTGTAGTCAAGCCAGTCCGCGGCCCGCGCCAACGGCGGCTCGCCATTTTCGGTCGGCTTGTAGTTTTCCATTTCCGGCAGCACCACCGGCAGTTCCCGGTCAGAGACCAGTTTCACCGTGCCGTCTTCCATGTGGACCAAGGGGAAGGGCTCGCCCCAGTAGCGCTGGCGCGAAAACAGCCAGTCGCGCAGTTTGAAGTTGACGGTCGGGGCGCCGATGCCCTTGGCATGCAGCCATTCGGTGATGCGCTGCTTGGAATCTGCCACGTGCAGGCCATCCAGGGAGACGTCGTCGTTGCCGGAATTCATGAGCACGCCGTCCTCCGTCCAGCAGGCCTGGCCGGCCATCACCGCTTCCGGGTCGACCCCGGCCGCGGCGCAGGCCTTGGCGTCCGGCCGCATGATGCAGACGATGGGCAGCTTGAACTTGGAGGCGAACTCGAAGTCGCGGGTGTCGTGCGCCGGCACGGCCATGATGGCGCCGGTGCCGTAGCTGATGAGAACATAGTCGGAAATCCAGATCGGAATCGGCTGGTGGTTGACCGGGTTGATGGCGTAGGCGCCGATGAATTCGCCGGTTTTTTCCTTGTTGAGTTCGGTGCGGTCGAGGTCCGATTTGCAGCGGGCGGCGTCGACGTACGCCTTTACGGCGGCTTGGCGGTCGGGCGTGGTCAGCTGGGCGACGAGGGGGTGTTCCGGCGCCAGGACCATGTAGGTCGCCCCGAACAGCGTGTCCGGTCTGGTCGTGTAGACCCGGATGGTGTTCTTGCCGCCCTGGACCTGGAAGTCGACTTCCGCGCCGGTCGACTTGCCGATCCAGTTTTTCTGCATTTCCTTGGTGCCTTCGGGCCAGTCGAGGCCGTCGATGCCGGCGAGGAGTTTTTCCGCATAGGCGGTGATTTTGAGCACCCACTGGCGGACGGGTTTGCGGACGACGGGGTAGTTGCCGACTTCCGAGCGGCCGTTGATGACTTCCTCGTTGGCGAGCACGGTGCCCAGTTCCGGGCACCAGTTGACCGGCTCGAAGGACTCGTAGGCGAGGCCCTGCTGGTAGAGCTGGGCGAAAATCCACTGAGTCCACTTGTAGTATTTCGGGTCGGTGGTGTTGATTTCCCGGTCCCAGTCGAAGGAGAAGCCGAAGGACTCGAGTTGTTTTTTGAAGACGCCGACGTTTTTGGTGGTGGTGACGGCCGGGTGGGTTCCGGTCTTGACGGCGTACTGTTCGGCGGGCAGGCCGAAGGCGTCCCAGCCCATGGTGTGGAGGACATTGAAGCCGTGCATGCGCTTGTAGCGGCACCAGATGTCGGACGCGGTGTAGCCTTCCGGATGTCCGACGTGCAGTCCGGCCCCGGATGGATAGGGGAACATGTCAAGCACGTACAGCTTGGGGCGCGTGTAGTCGCAGTCAATGGCCCTGAAGGTTTTGTTCTGCTTCCAATACTGCTGCCATTTTGCTTCCACGGCGGCAGGGTTGTAGACATGGGCTGGTTCGGGCATGGAAGGAATCCTTATGGTTGATGAGAAGGCGGCCGTGTGGCCACGGCCGTAAAGCTTGTGCGCTCTTCGGGGTTCAGCGGCTGGTCCGCACCGTCTTGTTGACAGGCGGTTGGGGGGATTTGGCGACTGCTTTCTTCCGGTCCAGGCCGTCGATGTATTCCAGTTCCAGGATGTTCGACATCAGTCGCCAGGAGAATTTCTTCTGTACTTCCTGGCGGCCGTGTTCGCCCATTTTCCGGCGTCGAGTCGGATTTTTCAAGAGTCGGATGACGGCGTCGGCGACCTTGTCGGGTTGTTTCGGTTCGCACAGGTAACCGCTCAGGCCGTTGATGACGATTTCGGGGGTGCCGTCGAGGGGATAGGCCACGACGGGCACGCCGGCGGCGAGGGCTTGGACCGCGGTTCTGGGCAGCCCTTCCCGGAGCGACAGGTGGGCCAGGACATGCATCAGGGCCGTGTAGCGGCAGACTTCCGTTGGCGGCACCAGGCCGGCAAAGACGACATGGTCGGTGATGTGGAGGGCGGCGGCCTGCTTCTCCAGCTTGGTGCGCAACGGGCCGTCGCCGACCAGGAGGAATTTCACCTCGGGGATGGCGGCGATGATTTTGGGGGCGGCGGCCAGCAGCACGTCATGGCCTTTCAAGTCGAACAGGCGGGCGATTTTGCCCACGACGAGATTCTTTTCGGTGATTCCGAGTTGCTGCCGCAGTTCCGGTTCGGGCTGGGCTTGGATGAACGCTTCCAGGTCCATGCCGCTGTAGACGACCTTGTATTTGCCGCGGGGGGCGACTTTGGCCTGGACGCACTGGTCGATCATGGCCTGGGCGACGGCGTAGATTTTGTCGCAGCGCTGGGCGGCGAGGCGTTCGGCGGCGATGTAGAGCCAGTTTTTCAGGAAGAACTGGTACGGGAAGAAGGGCTGGCCGTGGACGGTGTGGACGACCAGCGGCACGGACGCCTTCCAGGCCGCCAGCCGGCCCAGGATGCCGGCCTTGGAGGAATGGGTGTGGACCACGTCGAAGTAGCGGGTCTGGAAGAACCGGAGCAGCTCCTGGTAGGCTTTCCAGTCCTGGAGGGGATTGAGGTTGCGGCACAGCGACGGTATTTCGACGATTTCCAGGCCGGGCGGGCAGGTCTGCCGGAGGAGGTTTCCTTCCGGGCCCGGGGACGGGCCGGTCACCAGGGTGACGTCATGTCCCCGCTCCAGATGACCCTGGCAGGTATACAGGGTGTTTTCCTGGGCGCCGCCGACAATCATCCTGGTGATGACATGACAGATTTTCAGTTGGCTCGACATGATGTTCCCGTGGTTGATTCGCCGCGGAGCAAGGAGTGTCCCCGGAAGCATGATAGGAAGAAACGGCAATCAGTTAAATATATCTGAAAAAATGAAAATGGAAAGTCAGGCGGCGTTGAACGCGGCGGCCGCGGTCGGCAAAAGCTGTTATTTTTCTCTGGGCGGCGATTTACTTTTGCCGGAAGCGGGTTAATTTGATAGGAGGATGTCAGGCCGGCGACCGGCGTTGTGGCCGTCTGGTCGCCGAAGGCGCCGTCGCTGTGGCGATTGGCCGCTTGGGGCAGGAGAAAGCAAGTCAAAGGAAAGGACGACAATGGCTGGTTTGAAGATAGCGATCATGGTGCACAATCTGCGGATGGGCATATATGAGGGCATGGAATTTGCGGCCCGCATGGGGGTGAAGGGCGTGCATCTGGCCTGTGTCAAGGGTTTTACCCCCGCTGACATGGACCTGGCGGCGCGGCGTCAGTTTGTGCAGCGCGTCAAGGACATGGGCTTGGAGATTTCGGCGATCTGCGCCTGGGGCGGCAACGTCGACTTGGGCGAGCCCGAGAATCTCGACCAGCACATCGAGGCCGGGAAGAAGCTGCTGGAGTTCGCCGCCGATCTGGAATGCGGCATCTGGCAGGGACATTGCGGGATCATGCCGCATACGCGCGACAATCCGAAGTGGGGGCGATTTGTCGACTCTTTCGGCAAGATCTGCCGGCATGGCGACAAGGTCGGCGCCCGTCTGGCGGTGGAGACCGGTCCGGAGCCGCCGGAAGTGTTCATGGAGATGATCGCCGACGTGAAAAGTCCGTCGCTGAAGGTCAATTACGACCCTGCCAACCTGATTTTGTGGCCGGCCCGTTACCAGACCATGAACGGCGGGACCTATGACCGGGAAAAGGCGTTTGCCGAATACAAGCCCGTCGAAGGCGTGAAAGTCTTCGGCAAGCACATCATACACACCCATGCCAAGGACGCGAAAGTGTTTCCTGACGTTGGCCGCAAGGAAGTGCCGCTTGGGGAAGGGTGGATTGACTGGCCGAAATACGTCGGCAACCTGCGTGAAGTCGGCTATGACGGCTATTTCGCCATTGAGCGCGAGGTCGGCGACGACCCGGTAGGCGACATTACGCGCGCGATTCGCTTTCTGCAGACTTTGTGAGGCTTGCCGCCGGCGCCGGTTGGCGGCGCCGGCGGTTTTGGGCGGAAGCGGATTTGAACAAGACGCCATTGATGGCGACCACCAGAAGGGGTGATGAAGATGACGACAGGCATGCGCAAGGCAGCGGTTTTTCACGGGGCGGGCAAGCCATTCACGGTTGCGTCATATCCTGTCAGCGCTCCGGCGGCGGGGATGGTCGGCTTGAGTCTGACGGCCAGCGGCATCTGCGGCACGGATGTGCACATCCATGACGGGTGCCTGGGCATGCCGGATTTTCCTCTGATCATCGGCCATGAATTCATCGGCAAGGTCGACGCCATCGGCGCCGGTGTCACGCAAGATGGCCTCGGCCATGCCTTGGCCCGGGGCGACCAGGCCGTGGCCTGCGTCGCCATTCCCTGCGGCACCTGCTTCAATTGTCGGCGCGGGGAGACGGCCAGCTGCATGGCGTTCGGCGTGACGTATTGCCAGAATGCCGAGGTGGCGCCGCACTTCCTTGGCGGTCTGGCCGAATACCTGTATTCACCGGCCCGTAATCTGGTGCGGGTGCCGGCTGGCGTTGACGCGTGCGCCGCGGCCGCCGTTCCCTGCGGTGGCCCGACCGTGATCAGGGCTTGCGCGTATGGCGGCGGCCTCAAGGCCGGCGAGCTGGTGGTGGTCAACGGGCTGCAGCGCGTGCGCCCGGGCGCGCCGGTGGCCGCGCAGGTGCTGGCGGTCGACGCCCAGGGCCAGCCGGTGGATCCACAGGTTCAGCCACCG
>JAKLHU010000168.1 GCA_022709995.1 Verrucomicrobiota bacterium
GCTGACAGACTGAGGTCGCTGGCCAGGCGATAGCTCTTGACGTCCCCGGACCAACCCTCCGAGTTGTAGGTCGCGCTGTAGAGATTGGTGCCGTTACCCGTGCGCAAGTCGCCGGTGGATACGCCGACACCGGCGCCAGCGCCGGCACCGGCATGCTCTGCTGTGCCTGGGGAGCGGCGTCGCGGCCGCCGGCATGCTGCTCCTGCTGACTCAGGCCTGGTTCCGTTCCCCGGACCGGAACACCGCGGCCGCGGCCGCCCCGGCGGCTGACTGCTATGCCGAGGCCGACCGCCTGGCGGAAACGGAACGGCATTTTGGCAAAAACGTCGGCGTCATGTTTGTCAATGACGACTTGCTGGTCTATAAAAGACAGGAAAGCGGCCCGGACCGCTACACCGTCACCATACGGCTTTTCGCCGCGGACGGCGAGACCCTGGCCTGCTTGGAATTCGCCAGCCCCGGCGACGACTACATCATCCTGGAAGACGAGGCCATCACCGGCAGAATCTTCCTCAACCGCTGTGACGACCAAAACACGGTCGTCGAATTGGACCTGCACCTGCAGGACACCAGGCAACGACCCATCACCGTGAATGAAATCATGGCCATGACGCAGGGGCGGCTCACTCAAAACCTCCGCAATGGCACGCGCCTGAAAGTCGACTTCTCCCCCCGGAACTCGTGACGGTCCGCCAGTCATGCCGCCGGCGCCCCACGCCAAGACAATGAAAAAACTGTTTGCCATCTTTCTGGTTCTGCTGACGACGATGACGACGGCGGCGCCCCTGCGCCTGGCGCTGCTGGGCGAGCCACCCGAACTGCTCGACGCGCTGACGGCGGAGCTGTCCAACCACGCAGATCTGGAACTGCTGGCGCGCGCGGAGATCGAACTGGTGCTGCGCGAGCACGCCTTGACCGACGACGTCGGACAGCTGGTCAAGCTGTTCCCTCATACCGACTTGTTCGCATGGTTGACGCAGGCCGGGAACAGAAAAAGCGGCCGGATGGTCGTCTTCAATGCCAGAAACAGCTATCGCCTGGCCGACGCCGCCTGGACCGGCGAAGCGACCGCCGCCACCGCCGATCTGGCCCGGGCAATCGGCTTGTCGCGGCGCAAAATGCACGGTCCGGCGCCGGTGTGCTTCTCCATCGCCGCCGTCCGCCGGGTCGCCATCGATATCCACCGGGATGGCGCCCTGAACGACTGGAGCGTTCAGTTTGAGCGCGGGTTGCTGGCGCGTCCCGAAGTCCAGCTGCTGGAACGCGAGCGTCTCGGGATGATCTCGCAGGAGCGGGCGTTGACCAGCCAGGCGTTTGCCCTGACCACCTCCGGCCGCCTGCTGACCCTGGAGTACGAGACGGGCGACAACGCCGCCGTCATCAACCTGAAGCTGCTCTGCCATGATCCCGGCGGGCGAGAATGCCTGCGCCTCCTCGGCCGCGATATCCTGAAAAACCCGACCGAGGCCATCACCCGGCTGGTGGACGAGCTGGTGACCGGCCTGCTGACCCTGCCCACCGCCTCGCCCGTCGCCGCCCAGGCCCAGGCGGAAGCGCAAAAATTCTACCAGGCCTGCCAAAACGCGCCCACCCGCGAAGAAGCCCTGCGGAAAGTCCAGGCGGCCGTGGCGCTGGCCCCCGACAACGAGACCTACCGCTACACCGAAATCAGCGCCAGCGCCTTCAAACTCTATCAGCCGGGCCGTCCGGAATGCCTGGCGGAAGCCCGGAAACTGCTCGCCATGCTCCGCACGTTCCAAGCTGACTTTCCCGGAACGGCCCTGCCTTATTTCTCCGACGAAGTCCGGCAGAACTTCGCCGGCCTCGGCATCGCCAACGCCTTTTGCCTCGAAGAAGCGCGCGCCCGCAACCGGGACGAAAAAGTCATCCAACTGGAACAGCTGGCGAAAGACATCGAGGCATTCTATGCGGAAATCCGCCCCCTGGCGCGCCAAGACCTGCGGCGCCACCCCCAGTATGCGTTCGACTTCACGGATGGACTGAGCGCCGCCGACACGGCGAATTTCCGGCAGTACCTCCATCAGTTCTATTTTATGTATCGGCTGTATGCCGACCTCGACGCCTGGGTGCGCGATTATATTTCCGACTACCAGCTGCTCCTGCGGCGGATGGAGCGGGAGAATCTCCGCCGGCCCTATCTCCGCCAAAAATACCAGGAAATGTTCCTTCCCTACCATCAATTCCTCCGGGACGCCCCGGTGGAGTTCCGACGCTTCCTGGAGCGGGACCAGACGTTCCTGGACTATCTGGAGTCAAGCTCGCTCCCCTTCGGCCGCGTCAATGCCCTGGAACTGCGCACCGTGCTGAAGCTGTTGAAAAACGCCCACCGCGCCGACAGTATGACCCCAACGCTGATGTCGTTCTTCGCCGCGCTGGAAGCCCTCTGGCCGGGCTGCTTCGCGGGTGACACGGCGTGGAAGCGCATCTTTGGCGAGGGTTGTTTTGCCATCCTCGCCGAACAGCATTACCACCTGCCCGGAAATCATGCCGCCATCTGCCTGGACCAATACCTGGAGCGCCCGGAACCGCCACTGGAAGCACTGCTTGACCATGCATCGCGGGGCAACGGCGATGACGCCACCATCGAACCGCTGCTGCGGCAGATGCCATCCCTCCACGCCTGGAAGTCCCGCTACCTGACGGAATACAAAATTGCCAATGCCCTGCGCGACCTGTCGTTTGCCCTGTGGGAAAAGCCGTTCTTCACCCGGCCAGACCAGCGCGAGCGCTACGTGCACCAGCTCACCCCCAGGCAGCGGGAACTGCTGCTGGCCATGAACCGCCCCCTGGGCCTGGAGTTCGGCCGCTTTGAAGACGTCCTGTCGAACGATTCCCCGCTGGTCTGCTGCCACGCCTGCCAGGACGGCGAGAATGTCCTGCTTTTCCTGGGCCAGGCAGGCAGCTACCCGAAGACGCCAAACGCTGTTCTGGCCACGGTGGCGCCAAACGGCGCCATGCGAAAGCTGCCCTATGCCGTGCCCTTCGACGCGCGCGCCGTCGCTTACGGCGAAGCCGATGCGTACAATCGCTACGGGCTGTCCTGCGACCAGCGCCTCATCGTGCTCGCCAACCACTGGGAAGTAGTAGTCATCGAGCGCGCTTCCGGGCGGGGGCGCACGTTCCGGCACGAAGCCTCCCCACTCGCCGGCCTGACGATCCAGAATGACCGGATCTACATCCTGGGAAATCGCATGTTCCAATCCATGGACGGCAACGGCGAAAAGCGGAAAATCCATTTCAGCCAACAACGCGCCGACAAGCTCAACGACCTGGACCGCGGCGGGCGGGCGCACGATTTGACGGCCATCGGCAACGGCCGCCTCCTGTTCAAAGTCGCCCATGATCTCCCGAAAAGCGCGTCGGCCAAGGAGGAAATATGGCTGTATGACTCCGCCGATGACTCCCTCCGGCGCGTCCTCGAATTGCCGCCTGGGAACAATTATGCCTTGACTTCGGTGCCGGGCATCCCGTTTCTGGTCGAGGCGCAAAAGCAGCGCAGCCTCGTCCACCGCCTCGACTGCCAGGACTGGCGACTGCACGCCGTCGCCCAGCCACCGCCCGCCGACAAGTGGCGGGGGGCGCGCCATAATCTCAACGGTGAAGGCAGCAACGGCCCGACGGCGTACCCGTTCATCCTGGAAGACCATGTCCTCTGGCGCGGCGGCCTGTACCCCGCCGTCGTCAATCTCACCGAACCGGACCAGTCGCCCCTGCTGTGGCTGCCCACCACCAGAGCCGTCTTCGCCCTGGAAGACAAGGTCCTTTTCCTGCGGCACAACGCCTGGTTCACGGTGCAAAAAAAGGCCGCGAAGCCCATCACACCCGGCGGCGAGTGACTTTTCGCCGCTGTTTCCGCGGAGGATTGCGCGATGGACAACACCATTCCCTGGCGGCTGCTCCTGGCCTTGACGGCCTTGCAACTGCTGGCCGCCGACGGCCTGCCGCCGCCGGCCGCCGCCGACGACCTGCCGCGCCTCAACATCTGGTCCGGCCAGGACCACGAACTGGCTTTCCAGGCCCGGGAATCCTGGCTGCTGCTGGCCGAGCATGACCGCCGGCTGGACGGGAAGACCACCCCGGGCCAGGTCGTCGTCAGCCTGCCGCCGCTGGTCTCCGGAAGCACGGAAACGGCGACGCTGATCATCGACGGCCGCGCGGCGGCGCGGATAGTCATCTGGTCCCCGCAAATCCTGGCGGGCCAGGACGCCGACCTCGCGGATGCGAACCACACCGTCGCCGAGGCGCTGACGCGCCAAGGCCTGCAGTCCAGGCACGCCGGGGCGGCGAACTACGCCGTCAGCGTCATCGGGTCGCCAACGCAGGCCCGGCCGGTCGGATTGAGCCTGCTGTTTGCCGACCGGCGCGATTTGCCCATCACCATTGCATCCCAGTGGTCGGACGTTGCCTTTGGCCGGGCCGCGAAGCCCGGGCGCCTCGGCGTCATCTATGACGGCAAAGAGCAAATCATCCATGACCATGGCCATCTCGCGTACGTCGTCTTAAGCGAAAAACACCTTGCTGACAACAAAGTCAAAAGCCGCCTGGTCATCATGACGCCGGACTTCGATTTTCAGGACATCGACAACGTCGTTCTTCTCCAGTCACTCATCCAGGAGCACCAGCCATGAACAAGATTCCCATCCTCCTTCTGACCGCATGCATGCTGTCCTTGCGTTTCGTCCCGGCCCAGGCCGCGGAAGAAGCCGCCCCGATTCTGGTTCCAACGTCAGCGGTGCTGCCCTTTGAAGCCCGCGGCCGGCAGGCCGAAAACGACCAGGCCGGCAAGTCCGTCTCGGACCTGCTCTTCGTCACGCTCCTCGAAAACGGCGCCGCCAACTTGGTCGAGCGGGCCGAACTGGACAAGGCGCTCAACGAATTGCATCTTTCGGCCGCCGGCCTGGTGGCCCCCGAGTCGCAGCTGCAGCTGGGCCGGCTGATTGGCGCCAAGATACTCATCTCGGGCTCGCTGTTTGAAACCGGCGGCAAGAAGTATGTCGTGGCCAAAGTCATCGGCACCGAGACCAGCCGCGTCCTGGGCTGCAGCGTCAATGGCCGGGGCGACTATGTCGACCTGGTGCCGGAACTCGCCGCGAAAGTCACCAAAGTGTTGGAAAAGGATGTCGACAAGCTCCTGCCCGCCAAGATGACGGCGCGGTCGGCGCTTGACAAGCTGTCCGAGGTCCAGGGCAACCGCCGCCCCGTGTACCTGAGCATTTCGGAGGACATCCAGGTCAGCGCCCCTGACCCGGCCTCGGAAATCGAATTGAAGAAGCTGTTGCTGGCGCTGGGTTTCGAGGTGGTCGGCAGCCGTTCCGAGGCGGCGTTTGCACTCATCTGCGAAGCCGTCGCCAGCAACGCCAGCCAGTACCAGAAATTCAGCAGCGCGTCGGCGCGCGTCGAGTTGTCGATCTACTCCGGGAAGGACAACCAGCTGCTGGCGTCCGGGTCGGCGAAGGAAACCGTCGCCTCGGCGACCTACATCATCGCGGCCAAGGACGCCATCGCCCAGGCGACGCTGCGGCTGGCCGGCCAGCTGCTGCCGTGCTTACGATGAGGCGCGCCCCCGCGGCGCCATCGTCGCTTCCTGTCTTTACCCTTT
>JAKLHU010000169.1 GCA_022709995.1 Verrucomicrobiota bacterium
TCTCCCGACCCTCGGCCAGCATCCGCCCCAGCGCCTCTTCATAACCGGTGCGACGCTCCAGGCCGACATAGGGCACGTCCTGCCGCGCCAGGTCGATGTACCGGCTCATGTACACGTGCGGCAGGAGCAACTCCTCCAGGCGCGGCTGGAACGCCAGGCCATAGTAGGATATGAAAATGACGCCGTCCGTACGGTTCCGGTCCAGCAGCTCCGGCACCAGTGCGTCGAGATCCTGGCCGGGACTGATGTACTCCACCTTCGTGTCATAATGACGCTCCCGCGCCGCCGACACAATCCCCTCCAAATCATCCTGGGACACCGTCAAACTGACGAACTCGTGCGAAAACAGCTGCCCGCGCAAAGAGTGACGAAAGGCGATTGCCGTGATCGTCTCCGTGCAGTGACGCTTCAACCGACGAGCCGAGATGTTGATCGAAAAACGGTGACGCGCCGCGCAGGCCTGAATCTTCGCACGCGTCGGCAGACGCACCAGATGACAACGACCCGGATCCAGAGCCCGGGACACCGTCGCCAACGAATAACCCGACTCCAAGGCGATGCTCTTAATCGAACCGGCGGATGACATCCCGGACGCCCCCAAAAACCATGACTGCCGCATCGTCATAACGACAACCAACACATGCGAAAACAACACGAATACAGAAAAATGACAACGTTGTCTTTTTCAGTGCCATATTATATCATATTAGGAAATTGTTTTCAAGTCGCCAGAGCGCGCGCGGTCATTTTTCACGTCATCGGTCAGCCATTGCCCCTGGCGGCCGTAGTAGCCTGGCGCGCCAAGGTGGCGCCTCCGGCCCTGAGGCGCTCAAGCGTTGACTCCTCTATAGCTCAATTCTCAATGGGTGACCGATTACCCAGTCTCCGGGAGATTTCATCCGGCCCGGTGGATATTTCCAATTCAGTGAGTAAATTTCCGTCGAAAAAGATCAGCCTCCCGCCAGGACGCGGGAAACGTGAAGGCTGGCCTGGCTGGCTGGTGCACCATGAATTGGGAATGCAACATGGCAACGTCGAAAGAACGGCAAGGCGTTTTCGAAACGGCCCGACGCTTGGCCCTGGGCCTGGGGTTGATTGTCGCGGCCGCCGCCGTGCTGTTGGCCTCGGATCTCCGGCAGCGCAAGACCGCAACCCATGCCCGCGAAGCGTTCTCCATCGCCATTTTCCAACATGCCAGCCGGCCCATTCTGGATGACGCCGTCCGCGGGACCATGGACGGGCTGGCCGAAACCGGCTTTCAGGAAGGCCGCCAAATAACGTACACCCGCTTCAACGCCGAGGGCGACCTGGTGACTGCCAACGCCATTGCCCAGAGCATCCTTCAAGGCGGGTTCGACCTGGTGGTGACCGTCAGCACGCCTTCGCTCCAGACCATGGCCAATGCCAACCAAGGCGGCAAGCTGCGGCACGTCTTCTCCGTCGTCACCGACCCTTTCAACGCCGGCGTCGGCATCACCGGCGACGGCCCCGGGCAGCACCCCGATCACCTGCTCGGCATCGGCACCTTCCAGCCAGTCCGGCAAACCGTCCAACTGGCCAAACAGCTCTATCCCGCCTTGAAAACCCTCGGCACCGTCATCAATCCCGGCGAAGCCTGTTCCCTGGCCTGCCTCGACATGGCCCAGGACGAATGCCGCCGACTCGGCCTCGAACTGCTCGTCGCCCAGGTGGAAAACACCGCCGGCGTCTATGAGGCGGCATCCTCTCTGACCGCCCGCAACGCCGAGGCCTTCCTGATCGGCGGCGACAACACCATCGAGGCGGCCATCGAATCCGTGCTGCGGGCCGCCAACGCCGCCCGCATCCCGATTCTGGCCTATGCGCCCGATCATGCCGTGGCCGGCGCCCTGATCGGCTTCGGCGCCAACTACTACGACGTCGGCAAGACCGGCGGCCGCCTGGCAGGCGACCTCTTGAGCGGTAAGATCGACCCGCGCCAATTCGCGGTCCACGACGTCATGCCCCGCAAGCTCGCCGTCAACCTGCAGACGCTGACCCGGCTGCGCGACCCCTGGCGCCTGCCGGAAGACGTCGTGGCCGCCGCCGACATCGTCATCGACGCCGAAGGCCGGAAACAAGAGCGCGGCGCCGAGCCGCCACCGCCGCCGCTGCCGCCCGGCAAAACCTGGCAGCTGCACATGGTCAGCTATTCCCAATCCCTCATGGTCGAACAATGGATGAAGGGATTCCAGGAGGCCTGCGACCGGCTCGGTCTGCGCCCGGGCAGCGACTATGTCCTGACCTACCGCAATGCCCAAGGCGACATGCAGACCGCCAACATGATGATCGACGCGGCCGTCGACAGCCGGGCCGACCTGCTCCTGACCATCACCACCCCGACTCTCGAAGCCGCCGTCCATAAAAAGCCACCCATGCCGGTCGTGTTCGGACTGACCGCCAATCCCCTGCTCGCAGGAGCCGGCGAGAGCTTCACCCAACACCTGCCTGGATTCACCGGCATCTGCACCATGAGCGACTACGACGGCATGGCCGCCACCGTCCGCGAGTGCCTGCCCAAGGCCAAGCGCATCGGCACCCTCTTCAACCCCAGCGAAGACAACTCCGTCTTCAACAAGGAGAAAATGGAAGCGGCGCTGGCCAAAATCGGCCTGGCGCTCGTCGCCCGCGCCACCAGCGAAAGCTCGGAAGTGCCGGCCGCCGCCCAAGCCCTGGCCAGCAGCGACGTCGACGCCATCTGCCAGGTGGCCGGCAACCTGCACGACGCCGGCTTCCCGGCCATCGCCCAGGCCGCCCGCCAGGCCCGCAAGCCGCTGTTCTCGTTTGTCAGCGGCCAGGCCGTCAGCGGCGGCGCCACCGTCGCCGTCGCCCGCGACTATGAACAAGGCGGCCGCGACCATGCCGCCCTCATGCTGCGAGTCATGCTCGGCGAAAATCCGACCGGCATCCCCTTTGCCGCCATCAGCCGCACCATCATCGTGGTCAATCTCGACAACGCCGCCCAAATCGGCCTGGACCTGCCGGCCGCCCTGCGGCAGCGCGCCGACCAGGTGGTGGGGAAAAAACAGTAAGGAAACACCCCCATGGAGATGACCACTACCCAGGCGGGCGACCGCACCACCGTCCGCTGCAAGGGCCGCCTGGACGCCAGGAATAGCGACGCCCTCGGCCAGGAGCTGGACGAATGCATCCGCAGCGGCTGCCGCTCCGTTCGCCTCCATATGCGGGACGTCACCTACATCAGCTCCGCCGGCATCCGCATCCTCATCAAATACGGCAAAATGCTGCATGATCAGAACGGCGCCCTTGAGGTCTGGGAACCATCGGAAGCCGTCGTCACCGTCCTCGACATGACCGGGACGCTCGAAATCTTCACCCCCAAAACGACGTCCGACGCCGCAACGGCCGACGCCGCTGCCCACGAGCCGCACGACGCCAAACGCCAGTTTGGCAACCTGGCCTGCCAGGTCGTCGAGGAACAACCCGGGGCCACCATGCGCGGAACCATCCTCGGCAACCCGAAACTGCTCACCCAAACTGACCTCAGCCAACCCGCCCTGGGCGTGCCGCTGAAACTCGGCCCCGACGATGCCGCCCTCGGCCTCGGGGCCTTCGGACAGCCGCAGGACGACGTCAGCCGGCATTTCGGCGAATTTCTGGCCGCCGGCGGCGTCGCCCTCAGCCTGCCGCCGGACAGCGGCGGCCAGCCGGATTTCGTCGTCACCGAACAGCGTCTGGCCCCGGAACTGGTCGTCGCCTACGCCCTGCATCTGACCGGCGGCTTTTCCGTCCAGGCGCGTTTCACCAGCAGCCGCATCAGCAGCGAGGCGATTTCGCTACGCGATCTGGCGCAGGCCGCTCTCGCCCTGGCGGACGCGCCGCAGGCGGTCGTCGTCATGCTTGCCGATACGGCCGGCCTGGTCGGCGCGTCCCTGCTGCGCTCGCCGGCGGTGGAAGCGCCAGCTGGCTGCTTCGATTTTCCGGCGGCGCGGCGCTGGTTCAATCTGACCCCGGAACGCGTTCACGCGCGCCATCTGGCCCTCGTCGTCGGCGTCGTCGCCCACCGCCCGACGCCGGCGCTGGCGCCGCTGGTCCGCCCGTTGTCAACCGCCAATGCGGCGCTGCATGGCCATCTGCATGCGGCGGCGCTGACCTACCGGGCCATCCCGGCCGGCAAACTGGGCCTGGCGCCGTTTCTGCACGACCTGCTGCAAACCCAGTCGCCGGTCGACCTGCTGCATCTGGTCCATGACGACCGCGCCATCAGCGGCGCCGGCGACAGCCTGTTCCTGCGCGGAGCGCTCTGGGTGGCGCCGCTGACCGAAATCGTCAACCAAGGAGGCGCCCGATGATGCTCCTGATCGGCTCCCTGACCATTGGCCTGATCCTGTCCCTGCTCGCCCTCGGCATCTATATCTCGTTCAAGGTCTTCGGCTTCGCCGACATCACCGCGGACGGCTCTCTGACTCTGGGCGCGGCCGTCGCCGCGGTGCTCATCCTGCGCGGCGTCAACCCGCTGGCCGCCGCCGCGGCCGGCGGTCTGGCCGGCATGGCCGCCGGCACCGTCACCGGCATCCTCCATACCCGCTTCAACATCCACGCCCTGCTCTCCGGAATCCTGGTCATGACCGCGCTCTATTCGGTCAACCTCCGCATCATGGGCCGCAGCAACATCCCGCTGATGCACTCGCCCACCCTCGCCCAGCAGGCCGGAGACCTCGGCCGACGCCTGGCCAACGGAAGGGAAAACCTCCTCCTCGGCGGCTGGGAAGTCGACATCGGGGCGCTGGCCGCCCTGGCCGGCGCCGCTCTCGTGGTCGCCGCGGTCGGCCTGCTGCTGTTCCTCTTTTTCCACACCACTCTGGGCACGGCCATGCGCGCCACCGGCGACAACGCCCAGATGATGCGCGCCCAAGGCGTCCACACCGGCAACATGCTCGTTCTGGGCCTGGCGGTCGCCAACGGACTGATCGCCCTGTCCGGAGCGCTGCTGGCGCAGTTCCAGGGATTTGCGGATGTGCAGATGGGCATCGGCATGGTTGTTCTCGGCCTGGCCAGCGTCATCATCGGACAGGCTCTGGTCGGCAACAGCCGTTTTGGCCTGGCGATTGTCGGCGCCGTCATGGGCGCCGTGCTGTTCCGCCTGCTGATCGCCATCGCCCTGCGCTGGGGACTCAACCCCAATGACCTCAAACTGATGACCGCGGCGTTTGTCTTCGCCGCCCTGGTCCTGCCCAATCTGATTCGGAACCGGAAGCGTCGACAGGTGGTGCGCCATGCTTGACATGCTCAATATCAGCAAAACGTTCAATCCGGGAACGCCGGACGAAGTCCAGGCGGTCCGCCAGCTGTCCCTCACGGTTGAAGATGGCGCCTTTGTCATCGTCATCGGCACCAACGGCTCGGGCAAGTCCACCCAGATTTACCTGCTCAAGCGCTGGCTCGAACAACAGGGATTGAAGGTGTATTTCAGCGAGTGGAATTCCTCCGCGCTCGTCAAGTCCGCCACCAGCAAGGGCAAGAAGATGGCCCTGCTCACGCCCACCACGTTCAGCCTGATTCACGCGACGGATTTCGCCGACCGCTACGAGCGTCACCTGCTGCCATTGCTGCGC
>JAKLHU010000017.1 GCA_022709995.1 Verrucomicrobiota bacterium
ATCTCTTTGAGTTTGCGGTCGGTGCGCTCCTTCAGCTTGCTCAGCGCCATGTAAGACGGCGTTTTGCCGGAAAATTCGGCGCGCTCGTCTTTATTCAACAGGTTGTCGGGGGGCGTCACCGCCAGCGGCAAAACCGAAGTCTATCTCCAGGTCATTCAACACTGCCTCGACCTCGGCCGCGAAGCCATTATCCTCGTCCCCGAAATCTCCCTCACCCCCCAGACCTGCGAAAATTTCCGGCGTCGTTTTGGCGACCAGGTCAGCGTTTTGCACAGCAGCTTGAGCGATGGCGAGCGCTTTGACGAGTGGACGCGCATCAACGAAGGCCGGTCGCGGATCGCCGTCGGGGCCCGTTCAGCGCTGTTTGCACCGTTCCGAGCCCTCGGCCTGATCGTCGTCGACGAGGAGCACGAGGGCAGCTACAAGCAGGAGGAATCGCCGCGCTACCATGCCCGCGACGTCGCCGTCGTCCGGGGGAAACTGGAGAAGGCGACGGTGGTGCTGGGCACGGCGACGCCCTCCCTGGAGTCCTACTACAACTGCCAGGTCGGCCGCTACCGGCTGCTGGAAATGCCGGAACGGGTGGAGAACTACCGCCTGCCGACGGTTGAGATCATCGACATGGCCCAGGAAGCCGCCCTGGCCGGCAAGGCCCAGCTTTTCTCCAAGCGCCTGCGCGAGCTGGTCCAGGACCGGCTGCGCCGCGCCGAACAGATCATCCTGTTTCTGAACCGCCGCGGCTACGCCACCCAGCTGATCTGCCCCGACTGCGGCTTCGTCGCGACCTGCGACAACTGCAGCGTCTCCTACACCTACCACCGGCAGGCCGGCCTGCTGCTCTGCCACCTCTGCGGCGCCCAGCTGGCCGCCCCCGCCAAATGCCCCGGGTGCGGCAAGGACGGCATCCGCTATACCGGCGTCGGCACCGAGAAGATCGAGGCCGCGGCCCGGGCCGTGTTCCCCCAGGCGGCAATCGCGCGGATGGACTCCGACACCATGACCGGCAAGGACTCCTACCGGGTCGTGCTGGACGCGTTCCGGGCCGGCCGGATTGACATTCTCATCGGCACCCAAATGATCGCCAAGGGCCTTGATTTCCCCAATGTCACCCTGGTTGGCATCATCCAGGCCGACAGCGGCCTGTACCTGCCGGACTTCCGCAGCGGCGAACGCACCTTCCAGCTGATCACCCAGGTCTCCGGCCGGGCCGGCCGCGGCGAAGTCGACGGGCATGTCATCCTGCAGACGTACACGCCGTATCACTTTGCCTTGCAGACGGCCATCCGGCACGACTTCACGGCCTTCTACGCCGAGGAATTCCCCAGCCGCCAGGCGCTGGCCTTCCCGCCCTGCACGCACATGGTCATCGTCCACTTCCGCAGCACCGAGTTCGAGCTGGCCCGGCAGGCGGCGGAGGAATTCGCTGCGGAAACGACGCCGCTGCTTCCCGAAGGCACCCAGGTGATCGGCCCCATGCCGGCGCCGCTGGCCAAAATCAAGACCTTCCACCGTTTTCAACTGCTCCTGCGCGGCGAAAAAATCCTGGCCATCATCCGCATTCTCCGGCCCCGGACCGTCGGACGCAAGCCGCCAAAAAACGTCGACATCCATGTCGATGTCGATCCGCGCAGCCTGCTGTGACGCCGGGCGCCGCCCGGCCAGCGGCCCCGAAGGCGCCGGCTGTTCACGGCTCCTGCTTCTGCTTCTGCTGTTTCGGCTTGACCGGCTCAAAGCTGACGATGCCCGGCCGCCGGGCGTGCGCCGCCGCGGCCGCCGCGCAAAGCTGGTCCTGGACCGACTTGGCGCCGCCCTTTTTGTTCTGGCCCAGCCACGTCCCGTCCGCCTGCAGGACGCGGCTTTTGGGCTGGCCTGGCGTGCAGGTGAGGTGCAGCATGGCGATCAGCCGTTTCTGGGCCTGCGGGTCGGCGACGGGAACGAGCAGCTCAACGCGGCGATCGAGATTGCGGTTCATCCAGTCCGCGCTGGCGATGAACACATTCGGCTTGCCGCCATGGTGGAAATACAAGATGCGGGCGTGTTCAAGGAACCGGTCCACGATGCTGACTACCGAGATGTTGTCGCTCAAGCCCGGCACGCCCGGCCGCAGACAGCAGACGCCACGGACATTCAGCATGACCTTGACGCCGGCCTGCGACGCCTCGTAAAGAGCGTCGATGAGCTTCTTGTCGGTCAGGGAATTGACCTTGACCATGATCAGGCCGCGCTGGCCGGCGCGGCTGCGGGTGATTTCATCCTCGATCAATTCCAGCAGACGCGGCCGGATGCCGACCGGGGCCATGGCCAGCTGGCGGAATTGCCGCAGCGTCGAATAGCCGGTGATGGCATTGAAGAAAGCCGAAGCGTCCTGGCCATAGTCGGGATGACACGTGAAGTAGCTCACATCCGAATAGATGCGAGCCGTGCTTTCATTGTAGTTGCCGGTGCCGAAATGCAGGTAGCGGCGGATGCCGTCGCCGTCCCGCCGGATGACCAGGCAGACTTTGGAGTGCGTCTTCAGGCCCTTCACGCCGTACAGGACCTGGACGCCGGCTTCCAGCAACGCTTCGGCGTCAAGAAGGTTGCGCTCCTCGTCAAAACGCGCCTTCAGCTCCACCACGGCGGTGACGCTTTTGCCACGCCGGGCGGCATGGGCCAGCGCCGCGACGATCGGGCTGCCGCGGCTGGTCCGGTACAGCGTGATCTTGATCGCCAAAACCTTGTCGTCCTCCGCGGCCTCCTCGATAAAACGCGTCACCGGAGCGAAATCCTCATAGGGATGGACTAGGAGAATATCCTTGTGGGCCATGGCCTTGAACAGCCCCGGCCGCAAATCCGCGTTCATCGGCGGCAACGGCGCCCAGACCGGCCCCCGCAGATCGTCAAAGCCCGGCAGAGTGGTCAGCCGCATGAACGTCGCCAGGCCCAGCGGCCCGGGCGCCAAAAACACGTCGCGCGCCTGGACCGACAGCTCCCGCTGCAAAAAAGCCTGCAACAGCCCGGACGCCCGGGCCTCCAGCTCCAAACGCACGCAGGGACTCGTCTTGCGCGACTGCAACACCCGCCACATGTCTTCGCTGAGGTCCTCCCCGGCGCCTTCGTCCACGGTGATGTCGCCATTGCGCGTGACGCGGAAAGCGACGCATTCCTGGACCGCCTCGCCGGGAAACAGCTCCTCCAGCCAAAAGCTGACGACGTCCTCCAAAAGCAGATGCCGGACTGCCTCGCCGGGCCGCGTCGGCAGCAGGACATGCCGGTCCAGGACGGCGGGCAGGGGGATGACGGCATAGCGCGGCGCCCGGCCGCGGCCTTCCGGCGCCAGCCGCACGGCCAGGTTCAAACCGAGATTGGCCAGGCGCGGGAAGGGCCGGCCGCCGCCAACCGCCGCCGGCGACAGCACCGGCGCAAGCGCATCGACAAAATGCGCGTGCAGAAAAGCGCTCTCCTCCTCCTCCAGGTCTTCCTTCCCGCGCACCCTGACCAGAGCCCGGTCCGCCAGACCGCTCTCAATCTCGTCCAGCTGGCGGTAGACCGACGCCTGCAAGGCCCTGACCTTGACGTCGATCGCCGCCAGCTGCGCCGCCGGCGACAAACCGGCGAGGTCAGGGGTGCTGACGCCCCCGTCGATCTGCAGACGCAAGCCGCCGACCCGGACCATGAAAAATTCGTCCAGATTCGACGCCGTGATGGCGAGGAATTTCAAGCGCTCCAAAAGCGGCGCCGACGATGCTTCAGCCTCTTCAAAAACGCGCCGGTCAAAGTCGAGCCAGCTCAGTTCGCGGCTGAAATAACGGCTGCTGTCCTGTTCCAAGGCAAGTTTCGACATCTTGTCACCACCATCTCGGCTATCAGCGCGCGGTCAGCATGGCCGCCCCGACGACGCCCGGCGGCCGCCGGGGGAGGCTTCCGCGACGCCGTCAGTTTTTCAGGATGATCTCCAGACCGAACAACTCCGCGAAGAAAGCGCCCTTGTGAGTCACGGCGAGCCTTTCCAGGCTCAGGTCGCGGACTTTCGGGATGCGGAAGACGAGACTCGTCTCGGTCAGCTCGATCTCGACTTTTTCCACGCGCTGGGAGTGGGTCCGGTCAAAGCAGTCGGCCACGCGGAGAATGGCGATCAGCTTGGCGGTCATGATGCGCTCTTCCCGGTCGAGCCGGCTGAACTCCGGGTCGCTAAGGGCCGGCCGCAACTGGCGATGATAGCGCGCCACGCAGGCGGCCAGCGTCTTTTCGCTTTCACTCAAGCCAAACAAATCACTGTTCTGAATCAAATACTGGGAATGCAGATGATGGCTGCGATTGCTGACATAGAGGCCGATTTCGTGCAGCAAAGCCGCGACATGCAAAACCAGAAGCGAACTGCGGCTGAACGTGTGACGCGACGACAAGGCCCGCGCAATCTGCATGGCCAGGCCGGCAATCAGCTTGGCGTGCTGTTCGTCAAAACGATAATGACGGCCCAAGGCCAGGGCGGCGTCAATGACCTGGTCGTGAAAGACCTTGTAGTTGGCGCTGCGGCCGACCAGCTCGGCCAGCAGCCCCTCCCGCATGCCCTGGTTCGTGACATAGACCGTCTTGCGGCCCAGCAGATGCGCCAACGCCGTGTAGGCCATCAGCGCCGGCGCCAGCGTCTCCGCCACCTGGTAGCTGAAATTGTAATGCTGGACCATCTGGTCCGGCGTGCTCCCCAGGACATCATGCAGAAAATCATCCAGTTCCGTCGTCGCGACGGCAAGCAGGCCGTCCCCAGGCCAGTTTTTGCGCAGCGCCCGCATCGTCTCCCGAATCAGCCCGCCCTCCAGCAGCAGATCGAATTTCTTTTTGACGGCCTGCAGGGGATTGAGCATCTGCTCGACCATGCGGCCGACCTGCGTGTCCATGACCTCCCGGAACTGCACGGATTCCAACCCCAGGCCCTCGTCCTGCTGCACCAGACGCATGGCCCCGAAATGATGGCTCTGAAAAAACCGCACCCGGCCCTTGTCCACCGCCAGCACATCGGTGCCGCCGGCGCCCATCTCCACGCACAGAACCGCGCCTTTGCCGCCAAACGGCTTGCGGTCGATGTACGGCAAAATGCTCAAAAACGTGCACCGGCCCGTGTCCTGCGCGTCCAGGACCCGGATCTCCAGGCCGGTGGCGACGAAGACGCGGTCGAGAAAAGCCTCGCGGTTGGCGGCTTCGCGGACGGCGTTGGTGGCGACGACCAGCAGGCTGGCGGGGTGGCAGGGCACGCCATTCTCCGCCAGGAGGACCTTGAAGGCGGCCAGGGCTCGGATGCATTCGGTCGTGGTCTCGCCGCCAATGAAGCCGGTCTTGAAGCAGTCCGCCCCCAGGGCGATGTCCTGCTCCGGCTTGTCCAAAATGTGGAACTGGTGCTGGTCGTCGAGCTGGCCGATGATCATCCGGACGGACGTGGAGCCGATTTCAATGACGGCGACCGGGTTCACCCGCACGCGCTTGAGCTTGAGCTTGTTCTTCTGCGTTTTTTTCACCATCTGTCCTGCCCTGCCTCTGCCGCATCACCTGCCGGCGCCGTCACCGGCTCTCGCCCAGGACCTGCTTGCACGCCCAGGCGGCGGCGCCTTGCGCCGTCGCCCGGTCGCCAAGCTTGGCGGTGACGACTTTGAAAGTGCCGACAAACCCCGGCATGACCCGGGCCGCGGCCGCCTTGGCGACCTCGTTCCGGAACAACGTCGGCATGGCCTCGACCAGGCCGCCGCCGAGCACGACGATGTCGGGGCCGAGCAGATTGACGGCGTTGCCGACCGCGACGCCGATCCACTGGGCGGCCTGCCGGGTAATGACCTCCACGGCATGGTCGCCGTTCTTGATGGCATCGGCAAGGGTGCTGCTGCGGATGGCGGCCAGGTCCGCGCCGGCATTCTTCAGCAGCCAGGGCGCCGCGCCGCGCTGCGCGGCGGCCGCGGCGGCAGCCGCGATGGCAAGCCGGCTGGCCATCGCTTCCAGGCAACCACGCCGGCCGCAGCCGCACAACGGACCGTCGGCAATCATCTGCTGATGGCCGAATTCCATGACCGAGCTGGTCGCGCCCATGATGATGGCGCCCTGGTAGACACAGCCGCCGCCAATGCCGGTGCCGGGAAAGACCCCTAAAACACAACGGCCGTTTTTGCCGGCCCCAAAACTGTATTCACCGTAAATGCCGGCGTCGACGTCATTCAGAATGGCCGCCGGGCATTTGAATTCCGCTTCCAGGACTTTTTTCAGCGGGGCGTTGACCCAGCCCATGTTCGGCGTGCTGAGCAGAATGCCGCGGACATGGTCCAGCGGACCGGGGCAGCCGACACCAATCCCGGCCAGCTGCTTCGGACTGGCGCCGACGCTGTCCAGAGCCTCCCGGATCGTCTGGAAAAGACGCTGGAAACTGGCTTCCATGCCCTCCTGGGCCTTGGTCTTGCGCTTCTGGAAGCCAAGCACCTTGAAGGCGCTGTCAAAGACATACGCGCACATCTTGGTGCCGCCCAAGTCAAACCCGAGCCAAAGTTTTTCGGTTGCCGCCATGATGTCTGTCCTCCTTGCTGGATAATGCCTGATGTGGACGCCGCCCGGAGCGATGCGCGAGGCATGAGGTATGGGGTATGTGGGGCATGGGGCCTAGACGACCGGGAAACCGGAAAACCTGAGCCGGCCCGGCCGGCGTCACCGCCCGCCCCAAACGCCGCCGGACCGGCCCGCCGGACCGGCGGGATTCGACCCGGCCGGCGACAAGCATGGGGTCAGCTCGTCAAAAAAACCGTTGCCGCCGCGGCCAGGGCCAGATGGTCCTGGACGCCGGCCGTCTCCCGGATGCTGTGCATGGCCAGGATCGGCGTGCCGATATCCAGCCCCTCCAGACCCAGCAGGGCGGCGCAGGCCGGGCCGATCGTGCTCCCGCACGGCATGTCCGCCCGGTTGGTGAACGACTGGCAGGGGATGCCGGCCTGCCGGCACGTGGCGGCAAAACGCTCCGCGCTCAAGGCATTGGTGCAATAACGCTGCGAAACATTGGTTTTGATGGCGACGCCACCGCCGATGACCGGCGTGCCGGCGCTGTCATATTTGTCCAGATAAGACGGATGCACGGCATGGGCGGAGTCCAGCGACAGCAGCCGCGAACCGGCCAGCACCCGCAGGCAGTCCTCCCCGTCGCCGCCCGAGGCCAGCACCACGCGGTGCAGGACGTCGCGGAGAAACGCCGAATTCGCCCCCTGGGCGCTGACACTGCCAACTTCCTCATGGTCGGCCAGGAAAGCGACGCCGGCGGCCGGTGTCGCGGTCAAGCCGGCGGCCGGCGGCGCGATCAAGGCGGCGACGGCGGCATGGCAGGAGGTGAGATTGTCCAGCCGCGGCCCGGTCAGCAGGTCGCGGTGGAGGCCGCCCAGCCGGGCCGGCGTCTGCTCGTACAGGAACAGCTCATAGCGGGCCGGCGCCTCCGCCGGACAGCCGACGGCGTCATCAAGGCGATGGCGCAGGTCCGCCGGCGACGCCTTGCCCAGGCAGGCGGAAAGATGCTGCCGGGGATTGTAGGCGAAACCCTGGTTGACGTCGCGGTTCAGGTGCAGAGCCAGGTTGGGAATGACGGCCAACGGCTCGTCCAGACTGAACAGACGGACTTCCAGACCGCCAGGCGTCGCCCAGACCGCCCTTCCGGCCAGGCCGAGGGGCCGGTCCAGCCAGGTGCCGAGAATGGCCCCGCCATAGACTTCCACCGGAACCATCAGCAGGTTGGCGGCATCGGCGCTGCCCGGCAGCTTCACTTTCAGGCCGGGACTGTCCGTATGGGCAGTCAACAGACGGAATCCGGCCGCCGCCGACCACTGCGCCGGCAGCCGAAACGCAATCAGCGCCGAACCGTTGCGCTCCACAACATACTTCCCGCCCGCCGCCAGCGACCACCGATCGCCCTCGGACAAACACGTGAAGCCAGCCGCCAGCAGACGCCGCCGGGCATTCGCGGCCGCGTGAAACGCGGTCGGACTGGCGTTGAGATAGTGCAAGACGTCATCAATAAGTTCTGACATGGCCATCTTCCCCTGCTCCCGCCGGCAAAAAACCGCCCCCGGACGTCCTGGCGCCAACGGGCCGGCGACTGCCGACCCAAACGTGAGGCCATCCGAAAAGCCCCCAGCCTGGCGGCGCGCGCTTCTTCAAGGGCATGGCGCCTATGCCCAAGACGTGATGACGACCGGCAACTACCCCTTCTTGTTATCCGCGGATGAATCTTTCGACAAAAACCTTTCGGACGGTCCCAAACTAAACCAAACCAAACCGGCTGGACGGCAAATCCGACGGCGGGCAAAACAGGACCTTCGCCGTACACAACGCAAACTATACACCGCCATCCGCGCTTGCGTCAACTTCACTTTGCATTTATAGTATGCCTTTTACCGATTCCTAACAAATCCCCCGTCCGTTCTGGCCGATTCTTTCCCGTTGCCGGCCACGTTGCCCTTGCCCTGGGGCGCCGCCCGCAGCCGGCTGATGGCGGAAAGAACCAACCAAAGGAAGTTGTCATGAGTGGAGAAATCATTGTCGTGGGGACTGTTTCCGACGACCCCCTGGCCAGCGACGTCGCGGCCGGCATGGGGCAGGAAGCGGATATCTCCGACCTCATGTCCATCAAGAGTTTCGCCAACACGGAATTCTGCCCGCGCTTCCTCTACGACGAAAACGACATGACCAGAATCGGCCACAGCCTGGTGGACAAAACCGTCGTCATCGTCTCGTCCTGCAGCGGCGAATACACCCGCAATTCCCGCGCCATGCGGACGTTCCTGGTCGCCCGCGCCGCCCGCGACAATGGCGCCAAGCGCGTCGTCCTGGTCGAACCGGACCTGTTCTACAGCGCCCAGGACCGCGGACCGCGGCCGGAACACGGCCGCGTCGAATTCGCCCGCACCGAAGCCGACTACAAGAAATTCGACGGCCAGCCGTTTTCGGCCGCCCTGTATGCCGAACTGCTCAAGACCAGCGGGATCGACGACGTCCTGACGATTCACAACCACTCGACCTCGGTGCAGGAATTGTTCATGCGCCAATTCAACGGCAATTTCTTCAACATCTCCCCGGCCCAGCTTTACGCCGAGTACCTGGCCAATCACGAAGTCATCCTGCATCCCGAACGCCAGATGGGCTTCGTGCTGTGCGCGCCAGACAAGGGCGCCGCGCATGTCGTCTCGGAAGTCTACCGCAATCTTTGCGAACATGCCCGGAACATGCTGCTGCCGATGACGCCGTCCCTGCTGATGATGGACAAGGAACGCAGCAGCGAACGGAAAGTGATCATCAAGGCACACGCCGACAGCCCGACCCGCCTGGAGGACATTGCCGGCCGGGAAGTCGTCGTTTTCGACGACATGGTCCGCACCGGCAACACCATCGTCGAGTGCTGCAAGAGCCTCAAGGCGGCCGGCGCCCTCCGGGTGATTTTCGTCGTCACCCACTTCTATTCCTCCCCGGAGGTCAAGGAGAACCTGAACGACGCGGCGGTGGACGACATCATCACCACGAACACCCTGCCCAGCATCCTCAACCGCGACATGCAGGGCCGCCTGCGGCGCAAGATGCTCATCCTGAAAATCGAACGGCTGATCGTCAACACCCTGTTCCGCGACGTGCTGAAAATCGGCCCGCCGCGCTTCAAGCGCCAGTACACCATTGACATTTCCCGCAAAAACCCCCGCTGGCGCGACACCCTCGACCTGCAGGATTGAACGACGGCCGGCGCCGCGGAATCGCTTTTCCATGCCCAGTTTCTTCCTGAAAACCTACGGCTGCCAGATGAACGAGCGCGATTCCGAAGCGCTCGCCTGCCTGCTGGAACAGCACGGCATGACCCCGGCGACATCGGAAGAAGACGCCGATGTCATCATCCTCAACACGTGCAGCGTCCGGGACCAGGCGGAACGCAAGGCCATCGGCAAGGCCGGACTGCTGAAACGCCTGAAGGCCGCCAAGCCGGAACTGGTGATCGGCATCATCGGCTGCATGGCGCAAAACCGCGGCGAAGACCTGCTGGCCGAACTGCCGCACCTCGACTTTGTCGCCGGCACCGACCGCCTGGCCGTCGTCCCCGACCTGATTGAACAAGCCCTGTCCGGGCGCCGGCGCCAAGCCGACCTCGCCCGCGACGCCGGCCCGACGCCGGCGGAGGCCAATGGCCACCAGCCCGGCAGCATCAGCGCCATGATCTCCGTCATGCGCGGCTGCGACCAATTCTGCTCCTACTGCATCGTGCCCCATACCCGCGGCCGCGAACACAGCCGGCCCATCCCGGAAATCGTCGCCGAGGCGACGCGCCTGGCCGCCGCCGGAACCAGGGAAATCCTCCTCCTGGGCCAGAATATCACGGCCTACGGCCTGGCCGAAATCCGCCGCCAGGACCAGTCGCGCCCGTCATCCGACGTGTCGCCGTTTGCCGACCTTCTGGAAGCGCTCAACGACGTGCCCGGCCTGGCCCGGATCCGCTTCACGTCGCCGCACGTCGGCTTCATGAACGACCGCTTTGTCGACGCCGTCTGCCGCCTGCCGAAAGTCTGCAAGGCGTTTCACGTCCCGCTGCAATCCGGCTCGGACCGCACCCTGGCCATGATGCGGCGATCCTACACGGCGGCCGAATACCGCGACCGCATCGCCGCCATCCGCAGCCGACTGCCCGAAGTCGCCTTCTCCACCGACGTTATCGTCGGCTTCCCGACGGAAACCGACGAGGACTTCCGCCGCACCCGCGAACTGATGGCCGAAATCGCCTTCGACATGGCCTACATCTTCCGCTATTCACCGCGAACCGGAACCAAAGCCGCGGAGAAATTCCCCGACGATGTCCCGGAGGACGTCAAGCACGAGCGCAACCAGCTGCTTCTGGACGACTTGGAGCAGGCGGCGGCGGTGCGCAACCGTTCTTTCCAGGGACGCGTCCTGGAGGTGCTGGTGGAAGGGGTCAGCAAACGCAATCCCGACCGCTGGACTGGCCGAAGCGACCTCAACAAGACGTGCAATTTCGCCCCGGTGGCCGGCTTGGAACCCGGCGCGCTGGCGCCTTTCCGGGTGCTGCGCACTTCGGCCAATTCCCTGGTCGGCGAAATCGTCTTGGCCTGAAGCCGCTGATAGCGGCCGGCCGAATTCCCGCCGCGGCTTTTCAACCGGCGGTAAAGGGCAGGATGCCGAGGGAGCGGTCAAGTCGCGCCTCAACCCCCATGGCCAAATCGTCCACGATGCCTTTGCGCAGATAATGCCATCCCAGTCCCGCGACCATGGCGGCGTTGTCCGTGCAGAATTTCGGCGGGGCGGCGAGCAGGCGCCGGCCGAGCCGGGCCGTTTCCGCGGTCAGCAGCGCCCGGAGCCGGCTGTTGCAGGCGACGCCGCCGCAACAGCAGACCAGCGGCGCCGCGAAATCGCTGGCGGCGGCCATGGTCTTGCTGACGAGCACCTCCATGACGGCTTCCTGATAGCTGGCGGCCACATCGGCCAGGCCGGCCTCATCCAGCGTCCTGTCCTTGACCGCATAGAGCAAGGCCGTCTTGACGCCGCTGAAGCTGAAATCGTAGCGATGTTCCGGCTTGACGGCCTTGCCGGCGGCGCCCGTCAATCCGCGTGGAAAGGCATGCGCCCGCGGATTGCCGGTTTTGGCCAAACGGTCAATGACCGGCCCGCCGGGGTAGCCCAGGCCAAGAATCTTGGCTGCCTTGTCCAAGGCCTCGCCGGCGGCATCGTCCAGTGTGCTGCCGAGGATTCTGGCGCGGCCGTCGACCTCGATCAGCACCAGAGCCGTGTGCCCGCCGGAGACGACGAGGGCCAGGATGGGATAAGACGAACGATCCGCCAGAATCTCCGGCTGGCCAAGGAAACCGCCGTAGATATGAGCCAGAAAATGATTGATGCCGACAAGTGGAATGCCCTGCGCGGCGGCCAGGCCCTTGGCATACGCGTTGCCGACCAGCAACGCCGGAATCAGCCCGGGGCGGCTGGTGACCGCAATCGCCGAAATGTCGGCGATCGTGAGTTGGGCGGCGGCGAGCCCTTCCTGCACCACCGGCGAGATATTGCGCAGATGCTCGCGCGCCGCCAATTCCGGAATGACCCCGCCATACCCGGCATGCAACGCCACTTGCGAGGAAATCACGCTGCCCAGGACGTCATGGCCGTCGCGGACAACGGCAGCCGCCGTCTCATCGCAACTGCTTTCAATACCAAGTACTATCATCGTCGTGTCATCACCTGTTTTCTTGCTGGTCGGTTGAATTACTGTAATTCCCGAAAGGTCCAACCGCAACCGCCGCCCTCGGAAAAAGGCCGCATCCGCGTAAGCCCCCACTCCTGGTCAATGTGCAAAACCAGGTGTTGAGCCCATGTTGATGCCAACCGGATGCGACGCGTTTCCAGGCGACGCCTTCCGGGCGTTCCCCCGCACGGCTTTTTCCCTTCCGCCTGCCGGTATGTAGTCCAGGCTTGAGCCTGCCATTCGTACGTAGTCCAGGCTTTAGCCTGCCGCTGGAGTGATAGGACCAATGTTATTCACATATGCGTAATTCTGGCTGAAAACATGGGACCAATAAAATGCCCCCCTTCTCGCGAAGCAACGCGACGGCTACAGAGAACATACAAGGACGCTGGAAGAGGACGCATTGGCCGCATAGGACCAATACTCCTTGGTTTAGGGATTCGGTTTGGCTTTGGGCGACTGCAATAACGCCAGCGC
>JAKLHU010000170.1 GCA_022709995.1 Verrucomicrobiota bacterium
CGGCCAGACGCCCTGCCGCCTGCGCGCCGTCGCCGAGGCGCGGCCGCCGGCCTACCAGCACCCGGACATCTTCCCCGCCATTCTGACCAATCAGGTGCCGGTGACGCCCGTCACGCTCGGCGACCGCCAGGGGCAGCCACGGCCGCCAAGCCCGGCGCCGACCACCGGCCTCCCGCGCTGGGCCCTCCTGCTGGCGCTGGCGGCCGCGACGGTCGCCATCGCCGCCGGCGTCGCCAAGGCGGCTAAATCAACCCAAGCCAGTTGCAGCCCCCCCGATTAGCAATTACCTTATTACTTTGACTTTTTCCACCACCCCCAGCCCGTGGATTCGCATGGCACTGACATTCTACAATTCCCTCACTCGCCGCCAGCAGGAGTTCCTCCCCATCACCCCGGGCCAGGCCGGCCTCTACACCTGCGGCCCGACCGTCTACAATTACGCCCACATCGGCAATTTCCGCGCGTATATGTTCGAAGACCTGCTCAAGCGCACCCTCCTCTACCTCGGCTTCCAGGTCAAGCACATCATGAACCTGACCGATGTCGACGACAAGACGATCCGGGGCGCCCAGGCGGCCGGCTGCTCTCTGAACGATTTCACCCAAAAATACAAGGACGCCTTCTTCCAGGATATCGCCGCCTTGCGGATTCTTCCGGCCGATGTCTACCCGGCCGCCACCGAGCACATCGACGACATGATCGCCATCGTCAAGGCGCTCTTCGCCAAGGGCATCGCCTACCAGGCGGACGACCGGTCCGTCTACTTCTCCATCGCCCAATGGCCGTCATATGGCCAGCTGGTCAACATCGACCACGACCAGATGCGTTCCGGCACCCGGGTGAAGCTGGATGAATATGCCAAGGAATCCGTGGCCGACTTCGCCCTCTGGAAAGCCTATGACGCCGACGACGGCGACGTCGCCTGGGACAGCCCCTGGGGCAAGGGCCGCCCCGGCTGGCACCTGGAATGCTCCGCCATGAGCAGCCGCTACCTGGGACCGACCTTCGACATCCACTGCGGCGGCATCGACAACATGTTCCCCCACCACGAAGACGAAATCGCCCAGAGCGAAGCCGCCAATGGCTGCCGCTTCGTCAACTACTGGCTCCATTGCGCCCATCTGATGGTCGACGGCCAGAAAATGTCCAAGTCGCTCGGCAATTTCTTCACCCTGCGCGACATCCTCGCCAAGGGCTATACGGGCCGGGAAATCCGCTGGGTCCTGCTGGGAGCCCACTACCGCCAGTCCCTGAACTTCTCCTTCAAGGCGCTGGACGACGCCCGCGCCGCCCTGCAGCGCCTCGACACCGCCAGGCAACGCCTCGCCGAGCTGGTCGGCGCCCCGGATGCCGGCCGGGCCGAAACGGCAACGGCCGTCACGGCCGCCGAAAGCGCTTTCCGCGCCGGCCTGGAAGACGACCTCAACATTTCGGCCGCCCTCGCGGCCCTGTTCGACTTCATCCGCGACGTGAACCGCCTGATGGATGAGCGGAAGCTGGCCGGCGCCGCGGCCGGCGCCGCCCTCGCCCTGCTGGACCGCCTGGACTCGGTCCTGGCCGTCGGCACCCCCGACCAGGACGAGGCCATCCCCCCGCCCATTCTCGCTTTGGCCGACGCGCGGCAGGCCGCCCGCAAAGCCAAAGACTTCGCCCGCGCTGATCAGATCCGACATGAACTCGACGCCCAGGGCTGGGTCATCGAAGACACCCCGAAAGGCCCGCGCGTCAAGAAAAAAATCTGAGCCGACCACCCGGCGGCCAGGAATCTCGCACTGTTCCGGAGCCGGCGCCGGGAAAATCGTCAACGACACTCCTGGCACCCGGCCCGGCAGTCCACGGCCGCCAGAAAAAACCCCGTCCATCTTAGCCCATTTGTTCATGGACGCATGAAACGCAAGGGACCATTACTTGTATGATTCGTCCCATGCCATCGCCGACGTCACAGACATCCGCATCTCTCCCGGTCGCATGAAGAAAAAATGTCGGCCGTCCCGGCGTTGTTGCGTCAGGACGGCCGCTGTGCCTTCATCGAGGAGGCCAGATGCGCCGGGTCACCGCTCAAAGGCGGCGTCAAACGCAATGCCGGAAGGCGCAAAGTCGATTTTACGGACGAACTGGCAAGCGTCGCGGGCGCCGTATTCGCGGTCCATGCCGCAATCTTCCCATTCCACGGACAAGGGGCCCTGGTAGCCGCTCCGGTTCAATTCCCGGATGATTTCCTCGAAGTTGACGGCGCCGTGCCCCGGGCTGCGGAAGTCCCAACCGCGGTTCGGCTGCCCGAAATTGAGATGGGACGACAAAATGCCGGAGCGGCCGTCCAGCGTCACGATCGCGTCCTTGACATGGCAGTGGTAGATGCGGTCCGGGAATTCGCGCAGGAACGCGGCCGGGTTGACGCCCTGCCAGAGCAGGTGACTGGGATCGAAATTGAAGCCGAAGGCGGGCCGGTGGCCCAAGGCATCCAAGGTCATGGCGGCCGTGTGCAGGTCAAAGGCGATCTCGGTCGGATGCACTTCCAAAGCGAATTTGACGCCGCAGCGGTCGAATTCATCGAGGATGGGATTCCACAGGTCGGCGAAATACTTGAAGCCATCGGCGATCATCTGGTCGCTGACGGGCGGGAAGCTGTAGAGCATGTGCCAGATCGGCGAGCCGGTGAAACCGTTGACGACTTTGACGCCCATGTTCTTGGCCGCGTGCGCCGAGGCCTTCATCGCGGCGATGCCCCAGGCGCGCTTCTTGTCGGCGCTGCCGTTGCAGTCCTTCGGCAGCATGCCGAAGTTGTCGGAACGCGCGTCGTTGTTGGGGTCGCAGATGAGCTGACCGGCCAAGTGGTTGCTGATCGCCCAGCAGTCCAGGCCGGCTTTCTGCAGAATGGCACGCTGCTGCCGGCAGTACTCGGCGCTTTCCGCGCCGCGGAACACGTCAAAATGATCGCCCCAGCAGGCCAGCTCCAAGCCATCATACCCGAATGACTTCATTTTCGCCGCCAGGTCGCGCAGCGTCAGGTCAGCCCATTGCCCGGTGAAAAGTGTTACTGGACGCGCCATGATCTCATTCTCCTTCATCTGCTTGATTGCCATTATGCGCCGTTGCGAGTCGACTGATGCGCGACGGCAGTCCCAAGGAAAGTCAACCCATCCGCCCATGCATATGCGTAGCGGAAGCGACCACGACAAGCTCAGGCGTGGAAAGTCCGGCCGAGGAAGGGCTGGGGATGCTTGAACACTTTCTGCTGAGAGCTTTCCAGCAGGATGCCAGTGCCGTTGACGACCGCCCGCAACGGGTCCTTCGCCACCGTGACCGCCAAGCCGGTGTCTTCCGACAACAACTTGTCCAGCCCGCGCAGCAGCGCCCCGCCGCCGGCCAGGACGACGCCGTTGTTGATCAAGTCCGCCGCCAGTTCCGGCTTGCAGGAGTCCAGAGTCCGGCGGACGGCATGGCTGATGCGCGAAATGGGCTCCTGCAGAGCTTGGCGGATTTCCTCGCTGTTGACCATGACGGCGCGGGGCAGGCTGCTGCCGATCTGCCCCAGGTCGCGGCCGTAGACTTCCTTCTCCAAAGGCGTTTCCAGGCGATAGGCGCAGCCGATCTCAATCTTGATCTGCTCCGCCGTCCGCTCGCCGATCAGCAGGTTGTGCTTGTTCTTCATGTGCTGGATGATGGCCTCGTCCATCGCGTCACCGCCGCACTTGACGCTCTCGGAATGGGCGATGTCGGCCACGGAGATGATCGCCACCTCGGTCGTGCCGCCGCCGATGTCGACAATCATGCTGCCGGTCGGCTCGTCAACCGGCAGTTCCACGCCAATCGCGGCCGCCAAGGGCTCCGGCACCAGGCGCACCTCCCGGGCGCCGGCCCGGCGCGTGCTGTCCAGGACGGCCCGCGTCTCCACATCCGTGATCCCCGACGGCACCGCCACCAGGACTCGCGGCTGCATGACCTTGAAACGACCAATGGCCCGGCGAATGAAGTGCCGCAACATCTCGTCAGTGACCTCCGCGTCGGCAATCACCCCGTCCTTCATCGGCCGGACAGTCCGAATCCCGCGGGAGGTCCGGCCCACCATGCGCTTGGCCTCGTCGCCGACGGCGACAACCTTGTTCGTGATGGTGTTGACCGCGACAATCGACGGCTCGGAAAGCACAATGCCCACTTCCGCGACATAGACCAGGGTGTTCATAGTCCCCAGGTCGATGCCGACGTCATTGCAGAAGAAATTCTTGATTTTGTCCAGCAGCATGGCGCTATTCCCTTTTGCAACCGCTGTCGCCGACGACCCCCGAGGTTGACGTGACGGTCATGATTTATATCGACATAATATGTCGCGCCTTGCCGAGATAACAACACCGCCGCACAAAAAAATCGACGCCGGCGCCGGGCCGTTCCGGGTTACAACTTCCCGGCATCAGGGTCGGATTTTTCCCCTTGGAGATGGAGGTATCGGCGGTCGAGGAGGTGCGCCAGGCGGACATCCTGGAGGCCATGCAGCATGGTGCTGCGCAAGTCGGGGAAGCGTGTTTCCAGCTGGCCGAGCAGCTGCTCCAGGAAGAAGCGGTCACCATGCTGGCGCAAGTCTTCCTGATACGGGCAAGACTTGACGGCCGGATAGCCCATGCGCAGCGCGAAGGCATGGATCCGGGCCTTGCTGACCGTGCACAAGGGCCGGATCAGGCGCTTGCTGGCGCTGTCGGCGGCGACGTTCGGACCCATGGTCTTCAGACCGCCGCCGCGGAACAAGGCCATCAGAAAGCTGACGCAGAGGTCGTCCAGCTGCTGTCCCAGGGCGATCTTGTTGCAATCGAGGCGGTCGGCGGCCGCATGCAGCTGGCCGCGCCGCAACCGCGAGCACAGGGAACAGGGGCGTTCCTCGGCGTTCTTGTCAACCAGCAGAGACTGCCCGGGAATGGTCACGCTCTCCCAATCCCAGCCCTGGGAACGGCAGTAGGCGCCGAGGCCGACCAGGTCAAAAGAGGCAAAAGCCATGTCCACCGTGACGGCTTTCAACGAAAACCGGAACGGCGCCCGCCGCTGCAGGAAGGTCAGCACATGCATCAACGTGAGGCTGTCCTCGCCGCCGCTCAGGCCGACCAAAACCCGGTCGCCGGCTTCCAGCATGGCGTAGTCGTTGACGGCCCGCGACGCGTCCCGGCAGATTTTCGCAAAATCGCGCCACCGCCAAAATGACTTGCTCTCTGACATCAGTTGCCTTCAACTACTTCGAACGCCCCGTCTTGGCCGAGCGGACGGCTCGCCGGCTGGAGGGATGACGGCGACCGGCTGTCGCTCTGGCCTGGCGTACAGCGGTCAGCCACTGATAACTGAGCGATAGAGGAGTCAACGCCTGGGCGCCTCAGAGCCTCAGGCGCCACCTTGGCGCGCCAGGCCACTACGGCCGCCAGATGCAAGGACTGACCGATTACGGCCTGGCTCATTAAAATGCCATCGGCTGCTTTTTTTGCAAACGTCAGGCGTGTATATTGTCAAGGACGGCATATTTTGCCTGGTTTTATGTTTTTTCCCCACCCCTTGGAGAACGTCATGCTGCTGCACAATCTGTTCTACGACATCGCCCCCAAGATTCTTCC
>JAKLHU010000171.1 GCA_022709995.1 Verrucomicrobiota bacterium
CAAACTCCTGATGGAAACCTATGTCAGCGGCGCCGCCGATGCGGCGAAACTGAAGACCTACATGACGCTGCTCAACCAGCACCTCCGCGCCGCCCGCCGCTGCGCTCCCGACGCCGCCGGCAAAATCGCCCTGATGATGTCCGGATACCTCACGGCCGGCACGTGGAACTGCAATACGCACCCCCAGACCGACATGAAGGTCGTCCTCGACTCTTTCTACCATGTCGTCGCCAACGACCCCGAACTGGCCGGCCTGTTCGGCGTCGGCTGCTATGACATCAACCGCACCGACGAGGAATACGCCCGCTGGATCGGCCGGCTGATTCGCCATTACGGCGTCGACGGCAACACCAGCATGCTCTCCGACCTGTACACCTTCACCTGCAATCCCGGCCATCTGCGCGGCGGCGACTTTGAAGAGGACGCGGCCGGCTGGCGCCTGGAGCCGGCCGAGCCCGACTCGCTGGCGCCGATGACCATCCCGGGCTATGGCCGCAATCACCTGCGCCGCCGGGCTGACGACGCCAGCCTGGGAGACACGGTCATGCGCTTCACCCGCAGCGCCAAGGCCCCCAACCGGCTCTCCCAGACCGCCGCCGGCCTCACGCCCGGCCGATTGTACAGCCTCACCTATGTCACCGCCGACCCGGACGACATCGCCAACTTCAAGAACGAACGCCAGCGCGTCGTCCTGGAAGCCCGCCTCGACGGCGCCGAAGTGATTCCCGCCAAAGGCTACGAATTCCGGATACCGGCCGGATGGGAGAATTGGCCGGCGACCGCCGAGCGGCGCGAAATCGTCACCCGGAAGATCGTCTTCAAAGCCTTGCAGAGCGACTTGGCCATCACCTTTTGCGACTGGCTCGGCGACGACGCCCCCGGCGGTCCGGCCGGCCAAAAGCGCATCCTCAACTCCATCAGCCTCAATCCCTACTTCGAGGAAGAGTAATCTTCCGCCATCCAATCCCAAAGGAGATAATCAGCACATGGACTACCAGTCATTCATTGATGCCCAGGTCAAGGAAATCCGCGCCACCGTCGGCAGCGGCTGCGCCATCAACGCCCTCAGCGGCGGCGTCGACAGCTCGGTCGTCACCGCCCTCGCCCACAAGGCCATCGGCAAGCAGCTCAAGACCTACTTCGTCGACAGCGCCCTGATGCGCGAAGGCGAACCGCAGCGCGTCGTCAAGATGTTCGCCGACCTCGGCATCCACGTCGAGCTGGTCGACGCCCGGGCGGAATTCCTCGACGCCCTCAAGGGCCTGACCGACCCGGAAGAGAAACGCTGCGCCATCACCGAGACGTTCTACAAGAAAGTCTTTGTCCGGCTGGTCCGGGAAAGCGGCGCCCGGCACCTGTTTCATGGCACCATCCTGACCGACATTGAGGAAACGGTCGCCGGCATCAAGCGCCAGCACAACATCCTCAGCCAGCTGGGCATCGACCCGGAGAAGGAATACGGCTACCAGGTGGTCGAGCCCTTGAAGACGCTGCGCAAGGACGGCGTCCGCGCCGTGGCCTCGCTGCTGAGTCTGCCCCGTGAAATCAGCCACCGCATCCCCTTCCCCGGCCCGGCCCTGGCCGCCCGCATCGTCGGCGAAGTCACGGAAGAGCGTCTGGCCACCGTACGGGCCGCCACCACCATCGTCGAAGAGGAACTCTGCGGCCTGAACGCATTCCAGTACTTGGCGGTGCTGCTCAACGACCGCGCCACTGGCATCCGCGACGGCAAACGCGAATTCGGCCAGATCATCGTGGTCCGCTGCATCGACAGCCTGGATGCCCGCCAGGCGACCGCGACCTGCGTGCCCTGGCCCACCCTCGAACGGATCAGCCAGCGCATCACGGCCCTGCCCCAAGTCTGCCGATGCCTGTATGACCTGACTCCGAAGCCACCGGCCACGGTCGAATACGTCTGACCGCTGGGGAAAAAACCGCCGGCCGCCAGCGGCCGGCGGCGGGACAATGCAGAGGCCGGCCGCGGAGCCAAATGCCCACGGCCGGCTCACTCCAGGCGCCGGCTGCCTGGCGCTTGCGGCCGCTTTCCGGTTCGGTGGCCGGCCGCTTGCGGCCGGCGCCTTCCAAACGCTGGCAACCGGTTTGGCGGGGCTTATTTGTTCTCGCCAGGCAGAGGTATGGCGATGAAGAAACGCATGGAAGCGCCGCCGCGGCTCTTCCGCTCCAGCCAAAGCACGACCGTCTTGTTGCGGGTGTCTTTCAAAGCTTCGCGCACATCCTCCACCTTGCTGACGGCATGCCGGTTGACATCATGAATGATGTCTCCAGGCATGACCTGCCGGCCGTCCTCGTCCCGCACCTGGGCCACGGCGCCATCCGGAAACACCTCCTGAATCACTACCTTCCCTTCCTGCTCCTGGAGAACCAGACCGAGCTGATCCAGCTCGTCCGTTTTGGCGCTGCCGGCCGCTCCGTCCCGACGCGCCACCTGGTTGGACTGCCGGCGACCAGCCTTGATGGTAAACACCACCGTCTTCTGGCTGCGGATCACCGACAACACGATGTCTTCACCCGGGCGGTGCTTGGCCACGGCCTGCAGCAACTCCTGACTGGAGGTCACTTCCTGGCTGCCGACCTTCTGAACGACGTCCCCCGGCTTGATGCCGGCCTTTTCCGCCGCTTCGCCAGGAACGACATCACTGACCAGGACGCCATACTCGACATCAAACTGCTTCAAGAGCTGCTCGTCCAGATCCTGCATGGCCACGCCCAGAAAAGCCCGCGACACTTCGCCGTCGGCAATCAACGATTCGGACACGTATTTGACGACGTTGCTGGCAATCGCAAACCCCAGGCCGATATTGCCCCGGGACATGCCGCCGGTGTAAATATACTGGTTGATGCCGAGGATCTCGCCTTTGATGTTGAGCAGCGGTCCGCCGCTGTTGCCGGGATTGATGGAGGCGTCGGTCTGGATGTAATTGTTGAAACTGCTGACCGCGCGGTTGTAACGCCCGATCTGGCTGACGCATCCTACGGTCACGGAATAGTCAAGCTCAAACGGCGCCCCGATTGCAATCGCCCACTGACCGACTCGCAGCTTGTCCGAATCCATGAAACTCAGGAACGGGAAGGAATTCTTCGGTCCGTTGAGCTTGAGGACGGCCAGATCGGTCTCCTCGTCAATGCCGATGATCTTGACGGCCTCGGGGTCTTTTTCGTTATCATAGACCTTGTCGTCCGCAGTCTTGACTTCCAGATATTCGTTGTCCTTGATGACATGGAAGTTGGTGACCAGATAACCGTCGGCGCTGATCAGCACGCCAGAGCCCTTGCCCACGGCTTCGGAACGAGGTTTCGGCGCCTGCCGGCGCTGGTCGCGCGGACGCGGCTCGCGCTGCGGCGACCGATAGGGGTTGTTCGGCCCCCAGAAGAATTCGAAGAAGTCCTGCGGATCCATTTGCTCGCGGCCTTCCGGAAGAAACGCCTGCCGCTGCTGACCGGCGGTTTGCCGGTTGGTGATGACGACGACGGCCGGCTTGGCCTTGTCCACGACCTCGGCAAAGGCCTCTTCAAGGTGCTGCGCCGTCGCCAAGGCCGGGCTGGATGATGCCTCGGCGCCCTGGACGGGCAGCTCCGCGACACCGAACAACATGGCGGCCAACGCGCCTGTAAACATGGCATTCCTGATAATTTTCATAATTTCATCTCCATGGGTTGAGGGTGATGCTTGTTCAAGCCAGACAAATCCAGCCTGCCTTCGTTTCGAGAAGACCCGGGGCGGCCTTGATTCCTTGGCGCCAAACAGGGGAATCAAAAAGCGCCGCGGCCGTTTCGGAAACGAAGAACGGAAAACTCATGAACAGCACATAGGTAAAACAGACCTCCGTCTTGCGCAAAGAGTTGTGTTGCCAAGTGTGACCGCACCACCCAAAAAAAGTTCCCTTCATGGCTCTGGGCGCCATGCCAACCAGATTGCAACGCAAGGAAACACTCGGCACCACCCCCGGAAAGTGCCACGGGAGAAGGGAAGCGAGAGAAATGCCACGGGAGAAGTGGCACGGGAGAAGGGACGCGAACTTCCAGCCCGGGCTCGCCTTCCGTCGGCGCAATTGGCGTCTTTGCAACAGGTTAACCGAATATCACGGGCCGGGAGGCCCGTGTCGCCCCGGCGCCACTACGAGCCGAGGGGCCCGTTCGCTGCGGCAAGGATCGCTTTCGTACGCACGCCGCGGTCGTCACTGCCGCCGGCGGCGCAGGCAGCAGTCGCACAGAAACACGGTGGCGGCCTGGGCGGCATTGAGGGATTCGGCCTCGCCCGGCATGGGGATAGTCACCGCCGTCCCCAATTCCGGGGCGCTGATGCCATTGGCTTCATTACCGATGACCAGACCGCCGCCAGCCAGGGAAAACCGATCGTCGTACAGCGACAACTCCGCCTGCGGCATCGCGCACCAGAGCCGGTCGCCGCCCAGCCCGAGCAGGCGCCCGGCCGCCGCGGCCAAGTCGGGAAACCAAGCCAGTTCCAAGGCGAACTGCGCTCCCATGCCGGCCCGGATGACCTTCGGCGCATATGGGTCGGCGCCGCCCTTGACCAGCCAGACGGAGGAAAGGCCCACGGCCCACGCCGTCCGCAAAATCGTTCCCAGATTGCCTGGTTCGGCAATCTGGTCGAGAATCAAGGCAAATGGCTCGGGCCGACTCGACGGCAACGTCGCTTCCGGCCGGCGCAGCACGGCCAAAATTCCCTGGGGATGCTCCGTCTCGGTCAAACCGCCAAACTCATGCTCGGAAAGGACGGCCGGCTCGAGACCGAGCTCGGACAGCTTGGCCAAAATCGCGGCACTGGCCGGCGACGCCGCGAAGGCGCTGGTCAGCAGAACGGCTTCCAGCCAATCCGGCCGACGGACGACGGCTTCCTGGCAGCAGCGCAGGCCTTCCGCCAAAATCAAACCGCTTTTCTTGCGGCTATGGCGGTTGTCCAAAAGAGCAATCAATTTGCGCAGACGGCTGCTTAACATCTATACTTCCGGACGAGTGACCATCGCCAACGCCCCCCTTCAATGCCATCGCCGGGGCCATGCGGATGCCGGCATCTGCCTCGAGGCCATCAATTCCACGGAATGACATAAAAGGTAATGCAGACCCAGTGGCAGACGCTGCCGCCCAGGACAAACAGGTGCCAGATGGTGTGCATGTACGGCACTTTGTCCATGACGTAAAAAATCACCCCCAGGGTATAGACGAGGCCGCCAATGACCAGCATGGCGAAACCGTCGGCCGTCAAGCCGGCGCGGATTTCGCTCCAGGCCATGACGACCACCCAGCCCATGGCCAGATAAATCGGCAAGGAAACGTAGCCGGCGAGTTTCGGCACCGCGACTTCAAAAAGGATGCCGAGCAGAGCCAGACCCCACACCGTGCCAAAAATAATCCAGCCGGTCCGGCCATGCAGGGTGACCAGGGCAAAGGGCGTGTAGGTGCCGGCAATCAAAAGGTAAATGTTGATGTGATCAAAAATCTGCATCACCCGCTTCGCCTTCAGATTGCTGACCAGGTGATACAGAGTCGAACTGTTGTACAAAAGCACCAACGTGGCGCCATAAATGGCGCAACTGGCGACGTGCCA